>NZ_JBHVKJ010000020.1:0-92180 GCF_042798275.1 Nocardioides sp. NPDC057767
GCCAGGGGCTGGTGGGCGACGCCGTAGCGGACATCGAGGAAGCGTTTGTGGGTGTTCGGACGCTCCCCTGGGCCGACTCGGCGGTGGTTGTGGTCAAGACGGGCCGACTCGACGTCTGATTCGGTCAAGACGGGCCGACTCGGCGATTCTCAGGGGTGGGTCATCGACTCCACGTCGAGGGCCCTGTCGAGGTCTTCCTCGGTGATCGTGCCGTCGGCGACGTAGCCGAGCTTGATGACCGTCTCCTTGATCGTGGCGCCCTCGGCGAGGGCCTGCTTGGCGACCTTGGCGGCAGCCTCGTAGCCGAGGTACTTGTTGAGCGGTGTGACGATCGAGGGGGAGGACTCGGCGTAGGCGCGGAGGCGCTCGGGGATCGGCACGATCCCGTCGACGGTGCGCTCGGCCAGGACGGTCATCGAGGTCGAGAGCAGGCGGATCGACTCCAGGATGTTGCGGGCCATCACCGGCATCGCGACGTTGAGCTCGAAGGCACCCGAGGCGCCGGCGGCGGTCACCGCGGCGTCGTTGCCGATCACCTGGAACGCGACCATCAAGGTGGCCTCCGGTACGACCGGGTTCACCTTGCCGGGCATGATCGAGGAGCCCGGCTGGAGGTCGGGCAGGTGGATCTCGGCCAGACCGGTGGTCGGGCCCGACGACATCCAGCGCAGGTCGTTGTTGATCTTGATCAGGCCGACCGCGAGCGTCTTCAGGACGCCGGAGAGCTCGACCAGCGAGTCGCGGGTGCCCTGGGCCTCGAAGTGGTTGCGAGCCTCGGTGAACGGCTGGCCGGTGCGCTCGGAGAGGTCCGTGATCACGGCCTGCGGGAACCCGGCTGGCGTGTTGATGCCCGTCCCGACCGCGGTGCCGCCGAGCGCCAGCTCACGCACCCTGGGCAGCACCGACTCCAGTCGCTCGGCCGCGTAGCGGATCGTGGCTGCGTACCCTCCGAACTCCTGGCCGAGGGTGACCGGCGTCGCGTCCATCAGGTGGGTACGTCCCGACTTCACCAGGCCGGCGAACTCGGTGGCCTTCGTCTCGAGCGAGCTGGCGAGGGTGTCGATCGCGGGCAGCAGCTGCTCGGTCACGGCGACGGCGGCGGCGACGTGGATCGCGGTCGGGAAGGTGTCGTTGGACGACTGGGAGGCGTTGACGTGATCGTTGGGATGTACGTCGCCTCCGGCCCTGGCCACCAGCGACGCGATCACCTCGTTGGCGTTCATGTTGGACGAGGTGCCGGAGCCGGTCTGGAAGACGTCGATCGGGAAGGCGTCGTCGTGCCTGCCCTCGGAGACCTCGCCCGCTGCCGCGATGATCGCCTCGGCCTTGTCGCCGGCGAGCACGCCGAGGTCGCGGTTGGCCTTGGCGGCCGAGGCCTTCACATGGCCGATCGCATGGATCAGCGCCGGCTCGATCGGAGTGCCCGAGATGGGGAAGTTCTCCACGGCCCGCTGGGTCTGGGCGCGCCACAGCGCATCCTTCGGGACCCGGACCTCACCCATGGAGTCGTGCTCGATGCGGAAGCTCATGTCGTCCATGTCTGGTTCAACCTTTGACTAGTTGGTGCCATTCCCTTGCGAGACGGTGCCCACGTAGAGCCAGTACGTCTCCGAGCGACCCTGCAGATCCACGGGATAGGAGAGCGCCTCGGCGTCGTCGAAGACCTGCGCCATCACCGCCAGCAGCGCCGGAGCCTCTGCCGCCGACCACACCACCACCGTGCCACCCGGGGCGGTGGCCCGCCGCGCATCGGCGAGCGCAGGCGCCTCGTAGAGCGCCCCGTTGGCGTCATGCACCAGGTAGCCGGGGCCGTTGTCGACGTCCAGCAGCACGACGTCGTACGCCTCGGGCCGGCTCTCCCGCAGGACCACGGCCACGTCGGCGACCTCGACGTGGACGCGCCCGTCGGCCAGCAACCCGGGGCCGTGGGGGATCCGGCCGGCCCGCATCCACTCGACCAGGCGCGGCTCGATCTCGACGACCGTGACCGCCTCGACCCGGGGGTCGGTCAGCACCGCCTCGAGGGTGAACCCGAGGCCCAGGCCGCCGATGAGAACGTGTCTCGGCCGCGGGTGCAGCTCGAGCGCGCGCGTCGCGAGCGCCTTCTCGGTCGAGGTCTCCCGGGTGTCCATCACGAAGATCCCGTTGGCCCGCAGCTCGAGGTGGCCGTCCGCCCGGTGCCGTAGGGCGAGCCCACCGTCGACGATCACCGATTCCATCCCGCTCACGCGACCACCTCCGTAGCGCAAGCGCCAGAGTACGGACGCGGTCGCGTGAAGTTCTGTTGGTTCACTCGCTGACGCTCGCTCACGGTTCCATTGTGTCCGATGTGGGTACCGGTCCGGCCATGAGCGATGACAACACCCAGTTCCCCGCCCAGCAGCAGGAGCCTCCCGGGCTGACCGGCGAGATGGAGCCGGTGCCCGACCACGGCGAGTCGAGCTACCAGGGCCATGGCCGCCTCGAGGGCAAGGTCGCCCTGATCACCGGAGGCGACTCCGGCATCGGCCGCGCGGTCGCCATCGCGTACGCCCGGGAAGGGGCCGACGTGGCCTTCACCTACCTTCCCGAGGAGGAGCCGGACGCCCAGGAGACCACGAAGCTGGTCGAGGATGCCGGCCGGACGGCTCTGGCGATTCCGATCGACCTGCGCGAGCGCGAGGCGTGCGACGAGGTCGTCGAGCGCACCGTGCAGGAGCTCGGCGGCCTCGACATCCTGGTCAACAACGCCGGCTACCAGTTCGCCCGAGACAAGGGCCTGACGGACATGGACGACGAGCGGATCGACCGGACGTTCAAGACCAACCTGTACGCCCTGCTCTGGCTGACCCGGGCGGCCGTCCCGCACCTGAAGAAGAGCAACGGCTGCGTCATCAACAACGCCTCCATCCAGGCGTACGAACCCTCGACCAGCCTGCTCGACTACGCCGCGACGAAGGCGGCCATCAACAACTTCACCGTCAACCTCGCCGCCGAGCTCGGTCCCGACGGGGTCCGGGTGAACGCGGTCGCGCCCGGGCCGATCTGGACGCCGCTGCAGCCCGCGACGCAGGCTCCGGAGAAGGTGGAGAAGTTCGGGGCCAACACACCGCTGGGTCGCGCCGGCCAGCCGGCCGAGGTCGCGCCGGCGTTCGTCTTCCTCGCCTCGCCGGCCGAAGCGTCCTACGTGTCCGGAACCGTCCTCGGGGTGACTGGGGGACGGCCGGTGTTCTGATGGGCACGAGCAGCTGGGACGACGGCGAGATCGACGGCGGTGGTCCGGAGGAGGGACCGGAGCAGCGGATCACCCGCAACTGGAACGAGCTCCTCCAGGAGCTGAGGGTGCTGCAGACCGGGGTGCAGATCCTGACCGGTTTCCTGCTGACGGTGCCCTTCTCGCCGCGCTTCCCGGACCTGAACGACCATCAGCAGACGATCTATCTCATCGTGCTGGTCGGCGCGGTCGTCACCACCTGTCTGATCATCGCCCCGGTCTCCTTCCACCGGATGCTGTTCCGGCGCCGGCAGCGTCCCTGGCTGGTCACGGCCTCGCACATCTGCGCGCGCGCCGGACTCGTGGGCTTCGCGATCGTCTCGGCACTGGTCGTGCTTCTCGTCTTCGACGTCGTCGTCTCGCTCACCGCCGCGGTGATCGCCGCCGTCGCCGTGCTCGTCCTGTTCGTCTCCCTCTGGGCGGGCCTGCCGCTGCTGAACGGGCGAAACAACTCCCACTGACCCGGTGTGATGACCACCACAGCGGGAGTACGCTGGACGGGAACCGAGTCTGGTGGGCATATGTGGTCGATCTTCTGGATTTTCGTCGCGGTGCTGCTGGGAGTTGCCGAGGCGTTCACGATGACGCTGGCGTTCGCTTTCGTCGCCGGCGGGGCGCTCCTTGCCGCGGGGAGCGCAGCCTTGGGCGCTCCGGTGCTGGTGCAGGTGCTCGTCTTCGCGCTCGCCGGTGGTGGCAGCGTGCTGCTGGTGCGGCCCGTCGCACGCCGTCACATGGCGCTGCCACCGCCGGTGCGGGACGGCACCGATGCCTTGGTCGGCCGTCAGGCGGTCGTCCTCGCGGAGGTCAGCTTCGCCCACGGCCTGGTGCGGCTCGCCGGCGAGGACTGGACCGCCCGGCCCTACGACGAGGACCTTGTCATCCCGGTCGGATGCCGGGTCGATGTGCTCGAGATCGACGGCGCGACAGCGCTCGTGCATCCGCGGGACCCGCTGTCGCTGTCGCCCTAGAGGAGGACGTACGACATGGAACTTCTGCTGATTGTGCTGGTCCTGATCGGGCTGGTGGTCGGGGGAGTCGCCTCGACGGTGCGGATCGTGCCGCAGGCCCGGCGCTACAACATCGAGCGCTTCGGGCGTTACCGGGGCACGCTGCAGCCGGGGCTGAACTTCGTGATCCCGCTGGTGGACCGGGTCAACACCAAGCTGGACGTGCGTGAGCAGGTCTACTCCTCCAACCCGCGTCCGGTCATCACCGAGGACAACCTGGTGGTCGCCATCGACACGGTGCTCTACTACCAGATCACCGACCCGCGGGCGGCCGCCTACGAGGTGGCCAACTACCTGCAGGCGATCGACCAGCTCACCGTCACCACGCTGCGCAACCTGATCGGTTCGATGGACCTGGAGACGACGCTGACCTCGCGCGAGACCATCAACACCCGCCTCCGCGAGGTGCTCGACGACGCCACCGGAAAGTGGGGGATCCGGGTCAACCGGGTCGAGATCAAGGCGATCGACCCGCCGGCCTCGATCAAGGAGGCGATGGAGAAGCAGATGCGCGCCGAGCGCGACAAGCGAGCCGCGATCCTGCACGCCGAGGGCAAGCGGGCCTCGTTGATCCTCGAGGCCGAGGGCACCCGGCAGCGCTCGATCCTGGAGGCCGAGGGGCACCAGCAGGCCCGGGTGCTCGAGGCAGACGGTGAGGCCAAGGCGCTCGAGCGGGTCTTCCAGGCGGTCCACGCCAACGACGCCGACGCCAAGGTGCTGGCCTACAAGTACCTCGAGATGCTGCCCTCGCTCGCCGCGCACGGCAACTCGTTCTGGGTCATCCCCGGCGAGCTCACCGAGGCGATGCGTACGGTCACCGGGGCCTTCGCCGACACCGCCTCGAAGTCGGTGGACAACAGCAACAGCAACGGGAACGGCGACGAGCGACGTACGCCGCCGCTGCCCGGTCCGCGCAACGCCATCGAGCAGGCCCAGCGCGAGGCGCACGAGGAGGCCGTCAAGGCGGTCGAGCAGGCCAAGGAGGAGTCCGCCCGCGCGGACCGCATCGTCGGCTGACGTACGCCGGTAGCCTGACCGGCATGTCGCCGGGTCTCGTGGTCGTGCTGCTCGTCATCGTGGTGGTCGTCGGGCTGCTGATGAGCGTCAAGATCGTCCCGGCGGCGACCTGCTTCGTGATCGAGCGCCGCGGCCGGTACCGGACCACACTGAAGCCCGGCCTCAACACCATCGTGCCAGTGCTCGACCGGGTCGTCGCCCGGCTCGACATGCGCGAGCAGGTGCTGTCGATGCGGGAACCGCTCATCTGCCGCGATCACTACGTCTGCGAGGCGGTTCTGAACGTCTACTTCGAGTTCGAGGACCCGCCGATCGTCTACCGCGTCGACAACACCCAGCAGCAGCTCGAACGCGCTCTACGCGAGGCGCTGCGAGAGTTCGCCGGAATTGTCGACCGAGACGAGTTCCTCATCTCCGCCCAGCGCCTGACGGATGTCGCCTATGACGCCACCCGCCGCTCGCGCGAGGACTGGGGCATCCGAGTCAAGCGCGTCGAGGTCACCGATCTGCGCGGCCCCGACGCGACCGCCCCGTGACCGCGTTCCTCGACGCGAAGCCGTGATTCGCTGAGCGTCTGTATCTCGGCGTGAGTAGGAGATGCGGCACGCTGGGAGATGTACGGATCTCCCATCCGTGATGGAGCGCGGCGCTGAGATGGGTGAGGTGGAGGTTGTGCTTCAGTGCCTCGACTGCATCCATGTGAGCCAGTATGAGACCGACCACCGACAGTCATGATGGGAAGCGGGGCATGATGAAGCCGTCTACGGCGCAGCACTCGCCGCTGGCAGGCTCGCGAACGTTCCGCGTACGAGGGGGATCTCGACCACTGGTCTCATCCGGCGGGTGCTCGACGCGAAGGCGGCTTGCGCCCTGGAGCGACGGGCACGCCGAGCCGTGCTGGCCATTGGAGTCTCGCCATCGGTGACCTCGAAAACCTGATGCGGCGGGCGGTCACGGATTGACAGCATCGGGCCATGTCGTTTCCCACTCCGACGCTCGTCACGACCCGGTTGCGGCTGCGGCCGTTCACCGACGCCGATGGGGATGACCTCTTCGCGCTGCAGAGCGACGCCCACGTACTGCGCTACTGGGACTCACCGCCGTGGACCGACCCGGCCCGCGCCGGGCAGTTCATCGCCAGGTCTCAGGAGATGGCGGAGGAGGGGTCCGGCGTGCGGGTGGCCATCGAACGGGACTCCGGATTCCTCGGCTGGTGCACCGTCAACTCGTGGAACCCGGAGTTCCGCAGCGCGTCGCTCGGCTACTGCCTCGGCGAGGCGGCCTGGGGCCAGGGCTATGCGACCGAGGCGGCCGGTGCCGTGCTGACCTGGGCCTTCGACACCCTCGACCTCAACCGGGTCCAGGCCGAGGCCGACACCCGTAACGCGGCCTCGGCCCGGGTGCTGGAGAAGCTCGGGTTCACGCTCGAAGGGACGCTGCGGGAGGACTGCGTCGTGAACGGCGACGTCTCCGACTCGTGGGTGTTCGGGTTGCTCCGACGGGAGTGGTTGGCCCGGCAACGGGGTACCGCACGGTCATGAGCCACGAGCAGCTTCCAGCAGAGGGACCCGACGACCCCGAATACACCGAGGAGTCTGGGCAGGTCTCCGAGACCCAGCGCCTCGACGATGACGAGGCCGGCACTCCGATCGCGCCCGCGGACTCGACGGCGGGTTACCCCGATTCCGAGGCCGGCAGCCCGGACACGAAGGGGTCCGGACCGAGCGAGGCGCCGCCCGAGAACCGGCGCGACAACGACGTCTAGCGATTCTGCGGGCGGGCCGGGCTGGGTCAGGCTCAGCCGAACAGGTCACCCAACCAGGACTCGCGGTGGTGGCTGCGGCGCTTGTCGTAGCGGTGGTCGTCGTCGTAGTCGCGCCGCTCGTACTCCCGCTTCTCATAGCGCCGGTCGTCGCGCTGCTCCTGGCGGGGCTGCTGGTAGCTGCCGGGTTGCGGAGCGCCGACGGACCGCTCGACGATCTTGTCGATCTCGCCGCGGTCCAGCCACACGCCACGGCACTGCGGGCAGTAGTCGATCTCGATGCCTTGGCGCTCGCTCATCACCAGGGTGGCACCGTCGATGGGGCACTGCATGGGGGTCTCCTCGTCGTCGGGGATCGGCGCCCATCAACCTATCCGGTCGTCCCGCATCGCCGCGGCTCAGCGCCGGTGGGCGCCCGCTCAGCGCTCCTTCGACCGCACCCTGATCCCGGTGAGGGGGATGGTGGTGGTGCCGGAGGGGTCGGTGAAGAAGTCGTTGCCCTCGCCGTCCACGACGATGAAGGCGGGGAAGTTCTCGACCTCGATCTTCCAGACCGCCTCCATGCCGAGCTCGGGGTATTCGAGCACCTCCACGGACTTGATGCAGTCCTGGGCGAGACGGGCGGCGGGGCCGCCGATCGAGCCGAGATAGAAGCCACCGTAGGTGCCGCACGCCTCGGCGACGACCTTGGAGCGGTTGCCCTTGGCCAGCATGACCATGGAGCCGCCGGCGGCCTGGAACTGCTCGACGTAGGAGTCCATCCGGCCGGCGGTCGTCGGCCCGAAGGACCCGCTCGCCATGCCCTCGGGCGTCTTGGCCGGGCCGGCGTAGTAGACCGGGTGGTTCTTCATGTACTCCGGCATCTCCTCGCCGGCGTCGAGGCGCTCCTTGATCTTGGCGTGCGCGATGTCGCGGGCCACGACCATCGGGCCGCTCAGCGAGAGCCGGGTCTTGACCGGGTGCTGGGACAGCGTCTCCAGGATCTTGTCCATGGGCTGGTTCAGATCGATCGAGACCACCTCGCCGGCCGAGATCTCCTCGGCCATGCCGGCGTCGGGCATGTACTGCGCCGGGTCGGTCTCGAGCTGCTCGAGGAACACGCCGTCGCGGGTGATCTTGCCCAGCGCCTGGCGGTCGGCGGAGCAGGAGACCGCGATCGCGACGGGGCAGGAGGCGCCGTGGCGGGGGAGCCGGACGACGCGTACGTCATGGCAGAAGTACTTGCCGCCGAACTGGGCGCCGATCCCGAAGGACTGGGTCAGCTCGAAGACCTTCTCCTCGAGCTCGGTGTCGCGGAAGCCGTGGGCGCTCATCGAGCCCTCGGTCGGGAGGTTGTCGAGGTAGTGGGCCGAGGCGTACTTCGCGGTCTTCAGGGCGAACTCCGCGGACGTCCCGCCGATGACCACGGCGAGGTGGTACGGCGGGCAGGCGGCGGTCCCCAGGGAGCGGATCTTCTCGTCGAGGAAGGTCAGGATCCTGTCGGGGTTGAGGATCGCCTTGGTCTCCTGGAACAGGAACGACTTGTTGGCGCTGCCGCCGCCCTTGGCCATGAAGAGGAACTTGTACTCCGGGCCGTTCTCGCCCTCGGCGGTCGAGTAGATCTCGACCTGCGCGGGCAGGTTGGAGCCGGTGTTCTTCTCCTCGTACGTCGTCAGCGGGGCCAGCTGGGAGTAGCGGAGGTTGAGCTTGGTGTAGGCGTCGAAGACGCCCCGCGAGACCGTCTCGGCGTCGTCCGAGCCGGTCAGCACGCCCTCGGACTTCTTGCCCATCACGATCGCGGTGCCGGTGTCCTGGCACATCGGCAGGATCCCGCCGGCGGAGATGTTGACGTTCTTGAGGAGGTCGAGCGCGACGAAGCGGTCGTTGCCGGAGGCCTCGGGGTCGTCGATGATCTTCCTGAGCTGGCGCAGGTGGGCCGGGCGGAGGTACTGGTTGATGTCCTTCATCGCCTCGGCGGTCAGCAGGCGGATCGCCTCGGGGTCGACCTTGAGGAACTTGCGCCCGTCGACCTCGATCTCTTCCACCCCCTCTGAGGTGACCAGCCGGTAAGGCGTGTCGTCATGAGAGGTCGGGAGGAGGTCGGAGTACCGGAACTCAACGTCAGCCACGGAACCGAATCGTACGCCGCCGCGGATGTCACAGATCGCGCGCGTCCGCCGTCTAGATGTCGAGAGCCTCGAGGAACGGGGCCCGGACCCAGGAGGAGAAATGACCGCCACCCGCATCGCGCCCGCAGAGATCACCGGCTTCAAGGGGATGATGATCAAGCGGTTCGCCATGAAGCTGCTCGGTCAGGTGCCGTCTTCGGTCGGCGTCTACTGGCACAACCAGAAGGTGCTGATGGGCATGTCCGGCCTCGGCTCCAAGGTGAAGAAGTGGGACGCCTGCGACGAGCAGCTGAAGTCCTTCGCCCACATGGCAGTCGCCTCGGCCGTGGGATGCAGCTGGTGCCTGGACTTCAACTACTTCGAGGCGCACAACCGCGGCCTCGACATGGACAAGGCTCGGGAGGTGCCGCGCTGGCGTGAGTCGGACGTGTTCACTCCGCTGGAGCGGGACGTGATGGCGTACGCCGAGGCGATGAGCCAGACCGAGCCGACCGTCACCGACGAGATGGTGTCGGGCCTGGTCGGGCAGCTCGGCGAGGCGGCCGTGATCGAGCTGACCGCGGTCATCGGGTTCGCCAACCTGTCGACCCGCACCAACGTCGCGCTGGGCATCGAGTCCGACGGCTTCGCGGAGGCCTGCGAGCTCAAGCCGCTCGCACAGCGCGGCGGTCAGCCGTCCACGATCGGGTGAACCCCTTGCGTCGGGTGCCCACGACTCCGTTACAGTGATGGAGACCCAACCCACACGGGAGTCCGCGGCAGCGGGCTGAGAGGGAGCTGGAGCCGCTCCGACCGTCGTACCTGATCCGGATAATGCCGGCGAAGGAAGTGACCTGACGTGTTGCCTGCCCTCCCGAGGATCTTCTGCCTCGTCTCCACGACCGACGACCTGACCCTGCTGCCTGCGCTCGCGGCGGCAGGAGTCGACGGCTTTCAAGTACGTGACAAGGCCGCGACCACGCGCGAGCTGCTCGTCCTCACCGCGAGCGTGCTCGAGCTCGTCGCGGCGTACCAGGCTCGTGTCGTCGTCGACGACCGGCTCGACGTCGCGCTCGCGGCCGGTGCGGACGGCGTGCACCTCGGCGCGGCCGATCTGCCGCTGGACGAGGCCCGGCGGATCGCCGACGCCGTCGCGCCGGGGCTGATCATCGGTGCCACCTGCCGAAACCGCGCCGCGGTCGAGGCGGCGGCGGACTCGGGGGCGGACTACGCGGGGTTCGGGCCCGTGTTCGCCACCTCGTCCAAGGACGGCCTTCCCGACCCGTTGGGCGTCGAGGCGGTGGGTGCCGCGGCCGGTGTGCTGCCGCTGATCGCGATCGGCGGGATCTCGGCGGAGACTGCTGCGCCCGTGCGTGCCGCCGGCGCCCACGGGGTCGCCGTGATCGGCGGCCTCTGGCGACAACCCGATCCACTCCAGGCCGCGAAGGAGCTCGTGACGGCGGTGGCGTGATGCGCGTCCGGGTGCTGGGGGCCGGGATCGTCGGGCTGTCTGTCGCCGACGAGCTGATCCGTCGTGGACATGACGTCGCGGTGATCGATCCATCGCCGGGCTCGGGGGCCTCGTACGCCGCCGCCGGCATGCTCAGCCCGGCCGGTGAGGCCTGGCACGGTGAGGAGGACCTGACCCGACTCTGCCTGTCGTCGCTCTCGTTGTGGCCCGACTTCGCCTCGCGGCTCGGGGTGCCTGTGCACACCCGTGGCACGCTGCTCGTCGGTGTCGACGCCGGTGACGTCCAGCAGGTCGAGCGGCAGCTCGCGGTGCTCGACCTCGCTGGGGTCGCCTACGAACGGCTGGGTCGGCGCGATCTGCTGGACCATGAACCCGGCCTCGGCCGCGTCGCCGGTGGCGCGTTCCTCGCCGAGGACCACTCCGTCGACCCGCGGGCCGTCGTCGCGGCGCTGCTCGCGCGCGTCGGCGACCGTGTTGGTCTCGAGACCAGCACAGCCGTTGACGTGACAGTCATCGCCACGGGGGCGCACCTCCCCGCCCCGTACTCGTCCCTCATCCGGCCCGTACGCGGCGACGTGGTGCGGGTGCGGACGCAGGAGCCGGTCGAGCGGACGGTGCGGGCCTGGGCGCACGGCGAGCAGGTCTACGTGGTGCCGCGGACCGGCAGCGACGAGGTGGTCATCGGTGCCACCTCCGAAGAGCGTGACGGTCCGCTGCTGCCGACCGTCGAGGGCGTGTGGCGGCTGCTCGACTCCGCGCGTCGGGTGGTGCCCGCGCTCGACCGGGCGAACGTGGTGGAGGTGACGTCGCGGGACCGGCCCGGCACCGCCGACAACCTCCCGCTGGTCGGGCCGACCCACGAACCGGGGGTCGTGCTCGCTGCCGGCGCCTACCGCAACGGGGTCCTGCTCGCGCCACTCATCGCACGGCTGGTCGCCGATCACATCGAGACAGGGACGGTGGAGCCCGCGGTGGATCCGCGTCGGTTCCGAATGAAGGAGGACGGATGAAGATCACCGTGAACAGCGAGCCGATGGAGGTCAGCGGCACCGTTGCCGACCTGCTCGAGGCCAGGACCGGCGACCGGCGCCCGAGCGGCATCGCCGTCGCCGTGGACGAGGAGATCGTGCCGCGCGACGACTGGGCGCGTTGGCCGCTCCAGGACGGTCATGTCGTCGAGATCGTGACGGCGGTGCAGGGCGGATGAGCGTGTTGAAGATCGCCGGGCGTGAGCTGTCCTCGCGCCTGTTCCTCGGCACCGGCGGCCTGCCCAACCTGGCGCTGCTCCCCGAGGTCATCGCGGCGGCCGAGCCGGGTCTGGTGACGGTGTCGATGCGGCGTACGTCCTCGACGGCGGCCGGCGGGCTGCTCGAGACGCTGCGCGCCGCGGCCGTCCCGATCCTGCCGAACACCGCCGGCTGTCTCTCGGCCCGCGAGGCCGTGCTGACCGCCGAGCTGGCCCGTGAGGCGCTGGAGACCGACTGGGTCAAGCTGGAGGTGATCGGCGACGAGACCTCGCTGATGCCCGACGCCGTCGAGCTCGTCGAGGCTGCCGAGCAGCTGGTGCGCAAGGGCTTCACGGTCCTGCCGTACGCCACCGACGACCCCGTCCTCGCCCGCCGGCTCGCCGACGCCGGCTGCGCGGCGGTGATGCCGCTCGGCTCGCCGATCGGGTCGGGGCTCGGCATCCTCAACCCGTATGCCATCGAGGCCGTCGTGGCTGCGGTCGACGTGCCGGTGGTGCTCGACGCCGGGGTCGGGACCGCCTCGGACGCGGCGCTGGCGATGGAGCTCGGCTGCTCCGCCGTCCTCGCCGCCACCGCCGTCACCCGCGCCGACGACCCGGTCGCGATGGCCCGGGCCCTGCGGTTGGCCGTCGAGGCCGGGCACACCGCCTGTGCTGCCGGCCGGATCCCGCGCCAGGCGGTCGCCAGGGCCTCCTCGCCGATGGAGGGCCGGATCGCATGACCTCCCCACCGCGACTGCTCGTCCTCACCGACCGCTCCCAGCTGCCGCTCGGCCGCAGCCTGCTCGCGACGTTGGCCGAGTGTCGGGCTGCCGGGCTCACCCACGTCGTTCTACGCGAGCTCGACGAGCCGCTCGAGCAGCGCGCCCGCCTGGCGCAGTGCGCCGCCGATCTGGGCCTCGCGGTCATCGCCGCCCACGGTCCGCTGCCCGGGGCGGTGGGAGTGCATCTCCCGGCCGGCGTTCCGGCCGACACGTCGTTACACCGTGGCCGCAGCTGCCACAGCCCCGCCGAGGTCGCCAGAGCCGCCGAGGACGGCTTCGACTACGCGATGCTGAGCCCGTACGCGACGACCGAGTCCAAGCCCGGTTACGGGCCCCCGCTGGGGCCGGGCGCCTTCCGGGACCTGCCGCTCCCGACGTACGCACTTGGCGGGATCACCCCGGACAACGCCGCCGAGGCGGTCGCCGGGGGCGCCTACGGGGTCGCCGTGATGGGCGCGGTGATGCGAGCCGACGAGCCGGGACAGGTCGTGCGCGACCTTCTCGCCGCCCTCGCCGCAGGGGTGACCCGATGAACCCGCAGGTCGCGCTCACCATCGCCGGCACCGACTCCGGGGGAGCGGCGGGCACCGCGGCCGACCTGGCCACCTTCGCCGCGCTCGGGGTCCACGGAGCCTGCGTGATCACCGCCGTCACCGCCCAGGACACGACCGGCGTCAGCGACATCCACCCGGTCCCGCACTCCTCCGTCGAGGCTCAGCTGGACGCGGTGCTCGACGACCTTCCCATCGCTGCGATCAAGACCGGGATGCTCGGAACCGCCGCCGCCGTGGAGGAGATCGCACGTCGGGTTGTGAAGCTGAGCGTGGCCTACGGGTCACTCTCGCCTTCACGACTTCCGCTGGTCGTCGACCCTGTCCTCGTTGCCACCTCGGGAGCTGTCCTCGGCGGCGAGGAGGTGCGCCGCGCCTATCTCGATCACCTCCTCCCTGTCGCCACCGTCGTCACTCCCAACCTCGACGAGGCCCGAGCGCTGGCCGGGCAGGACGGTACTCCCGAGGAGCTGGCGGTGGAGCTGGCCGGCTTGGGGCCGGCGGTGGTCGTCACCGGCGGCGACCCGGCGGCCACGGGGGAGTGCACCGACTGGTTCGCGGAACCGGGAGAACCCCCGATCCCGCTGAGACACCCCGCCATCCGCACGAGCAACGACCACGGCACCGGCTGCACCTACAGCTCGGCCCTGGCCGCCCACCTCGCCCACGGCACACCGCTGCGCGACGCCGCCGAGCGGGCCGCTGTGTACGTCACCCGGCAGCTCGCCACCAGCCGGCACTGGACCCTCGGCCGCGGTCGAGGCCCGATCGCCCATCTCTCCACGAACCAGCCCAGCCCGACAAGCACCAAGGAGACAGCATGACCGTCCACCCCGCCCACACCCGCGTCGAGCTCGGTGACCTGAAGGTCCCGGTGACCCGGGTCGCGCTCACCAACGGCGAGACCTTCGACCGCTACTGCACCGAGGGGCCCGGATCGGAGCCGGAGCAGGGTCTCCCGCCGCGCCGCGACGAGTGGATCAGCGAGCGAGGCGACACCGAGAGCTACGAGGGTCGCCGGACCGAGCTGCTGGACAACGGCAAGGCAGCCGTACGCCGCGGCGCGGCCCGCCAGGAGTGGCAGGGCGAGCGCCGCCGGCCGCGCAAGGGCACCAACATCACCCAGATGCACTACGCACGGAAGGGCGTCATCACCAAGGAGATGGCCTACGTCGCGGTGCGGGAGAGCTGCGACCCCGAGCTGGTCCGCGAGGAGGTGGCCGCCGGCCGCGCGATCATCCCCAACAACGTCAACCACCCCGAGTCCGAGCCGATGATCATCGGCAAGCGGTTCCTGGTGAAGATCAACGCCAACATCGGCAACTCCGCCGTCACGTCCTCCATCGCCGAGGAGGTCGACAAGCTCACCCACGCGATCACCTGGGGCGCGGACACGGTGATGGACCTCAGCACCGGCGACGACATCCACACCACCCGCGAGTGGATCCTGCGCAACTCACCCGTCCCGATCGGCACCGTCCCGATCTACCAGGCCCTGGAGAAGGTCAACGGCGAGGCCGACAAGCTGACCTGGGAGGTGTTCCGCGACACCGTCATCGAGCAGGCCGAGCAGGGCGTCGACTACATGACGATCCACGCCGGCGTCCTGCTCCGCTACGTCCCGCTCACCGCCAACCGGGTCACCGGCATCGTCAGCCGGGGCGGCTCGATCATGGCCGGCTGGTGCCTGGCGCACCACCAGGAGAACTTCCTCTACACCCACTACGACGAGCTCTGCGAGATCTTCAAGCAGTACGACGTCGCCTTCTCCCTCGGTGACGGCCTCCGCCCGGGCAGCACCGCCGACGCCAACGACGAGGCCCAGCTCTCCGAGCTGCGCACCCTCGCCGAGCTGACCGAACGAGCATGGCGACACGACGTCCAGGTCATGGTCGAGGGCCCCGGCCACGTACCGCTCAACCTCGTCAAGGAGAACGTCGACCTCCAGCAGGAGTGGTGCCACGGCGCGCCGTTCTACACCCTGGGCCCGCTCGCGACCGACATCGCGCCCGGCTACGACCACATCACCTCCGCCATCGGTGCGGCGACGATCGCGATGCACGGCACCGCGATGCTCTGCTACGTCACCCCGAAGGAGCACCTCGGCCTGCCGGACAAGGACGACGTGAAGACCGGCGTGATCACCTACAAGCTCGCCGCCCACGCCGCCGACATCGCCAAAGGCCACCCGGGCGCCCGCGACCACGACGACGCCCTCTCCCGGGCCCGCTTCGAGTTCCGCTGGCGCGACCAGTTCGCCCTCTCCCTGGACCCGGTCACCGCGGAGAGCTTCCACGACGAGACCCTGCCGGCGGAGAACGCCAAGACGGCCCACTTCTGCTCCATGTGCGGCCCGAAGTTCTGCTCGATGAAGATCAGCCAGGACGTACGCGACCGCTTCGGCGGCAACGACGGCGCATCCCCCGAGGAGATCGAGGCCGGGATGATGGAGAAGTCGAAGGAGTTCGCGGCGGCGGGCAGCCGCGTGTATCTCCCGCTCGCTGACTGACCCCGGCGGCTCGACAGTGCCCTGGCCCACCGGCGGCCAGGGCACTGTCGCGTCAGCTACCCGTCCGCGCGCAGGCTCTCGATGACCCTGGGGAGCCCCTCCGAGCCGTGCCCCGCGGCGATCTGTCCGCTGATCAGCGCCTGGACGGCAGCGATGGGGGAGGGGTCGATCCCCTCCTCCTCGCTGGCACGCACGATGTGGGTGAGGTCGGAGAACTCCAGGCTCTGCTGGCCCTCGACGGCATAGTCGCCACCGTCGATGACCTTCGCGTAGCCGGCGAGCTCCTCCGTCATGGCCGCGAGGAACAAGCCCTGCCGGGCAGCGAAGTCCGAAGCGCTCATCCCCATGGTGGCGACCATCGCGGCACCGTGGAAGAAGCCCATGAACATCTGGTACATCCCCGACAGCATCGCCAGGTCCACCAGCGAGGCCCTGCCGGCGTCCTCGCCGTGGAACTCGCTCGTGGCCCAGACGTCGAGCGTCGGCAGGACGGCGTCGTACGCCGTCCGCGAGCCGCTGTAGAAGATCTGGCCCGCGCGGGAACCGATCATGGCGGGCACGGCCATGATGGCGCCGTCGAGGTAGTCGACGCCGTGCTCGGCCGCCCAGGAGGCGAGCGCACGGGACTCGTTCGGGGTCGTGGTCGTGACGTTGACCAGGGTGCGGCCGCGCAGCTCGCCGGCAGCCAGGCCGAGCGTCTCCTCGACGGAGGAGTGATCGAGCAGGCAGGCGATGACGACGGGGCTGGCCAGCACCGCCGCGGGGACCGAGTCCGCCACACCGGCGCCGCGGGCCACCAGGTCCTCGGCGCGGCCGGGGGTGCGGTTCCAGACGGTCACGGACCGGCCGGCGGCGAGCAACGCGGTCACCAGCGCGCTACCCATCGCGCCGAGGCCGAGCACGCTGACGTCGGTCGAGGGGGTCGGGGTTCTATTGGTTTCTGACACGTCATCCATGCTGGAGGACGTCGCCACGTTGCGGGAGTACCCACTATTTACTGGGGTACGCACCAATCGGTCAGTGCCCGTCTCAGGGTTGAACCCGAGAGACGGGGGACACCTACGCCGATAGCATTCAGGGTCATGGGACTCCCTGAACCGCACCCCGGCCAGCCCCGCCGACCCGACCTGCGCGTCAGCGATGCCGACCGCCACGCGGTGGCCGACATCCTGCGCGAGGCGGCGGGGGATGGCCGGCTCGACATCGACGAGCTCGAGGAGCGGCTCGAGGAGACCTACCAGGCCAAGACGTACGCCGACCTGGAGCCGATCACGCAGGACCTGCCGGTCGCGGGGCAGGTGCCGGTGATGCCCGCGGCGCCCGCCGCCGGCGCGGTGCCCGTCGTCTACGGCCACGGCGACGAGTCCGACAGCGCCAGCGCGTTCCTGAGCAACGTCGAGCGCAAGGGCGTGTGGGTGGTTCCTCAGCAGCTCTCGGTCAACGCGGTGCTGGGCGACGCCGACATCGACCTGCGCGAGGCGCACTACTCGGCTCGCGAGGTCGTCATCAACGCCACCTCGGTCCTGGGCAGCGTGAAGGTCACCGTGCCGCCGCACGTGCACGTGATCGTCGAGGGCAACGGCGTGCTCGGTGACTTCAAGGAGCCGTCGGCGAAGGTGCCCGAGGTGCTCTCCGCGGACTCACCGGTGGTGCGGGTGCGGGGCCTCGCGGTGCTGGGCGATGTGACCGTCAAGCGCCGGGGTCCGCGCGGCCCGAAGCGCACGCTGAAGCAGCATCTCGGTCTCGAGTGAATGCGGTAGGGGGATTGTTGAGGCACAGGCTCGATGCCCCCACTACGATTCGCCCCATGGGAACGACCCCCGAGCCATTCCGTGGCCAGCATCCTGATCCGAATCTCCGGATCAGCGATGCCGACCGCCACAAGGTGGCCGACATCCTGCGCGAGGCCGCGGGCGAGGGACGCCTGGAGATCGACGAGCTCGACGACCGCCTCGAGGCGACCTTCAAGGCCAAGACGTACGCCGACCTGATCCCGATCACGGTCGACCTGCCGGCAGCGGGCACCCCCGCTCCGCCGGTTCCGCAGATGCCGCCCGCGACCGGGAGCAGCCCCGCGGTCTTCGCCGACAACCCGATCGAGAGCCAGCTCTACGTCGCGATCATGAGCGGCGTCGACCGGCGCGGGGTCTGGACGGTGCCGGCGACCGGCAACGTGATCGCGCTGATGGGCGGCGCCGACCTCGACATGCGCCAGGCGCAGTTCTCCGCGCAGGAGACCGTGATCTACGCCAACGCGATCATGGGTGGGGTCAACATCACCGTCGGTCCCGACGTCCAGGTCGTGATGCAGGGCGTCGGGATCATGGGCGGCTACGTCGGTCCTCGCGGGATCGAGCCGACCGGCGGTCCTCTGCTGCGGGTGAAGGGGCTGGCGCTGATGGGCGGCGTCACCGTCATCCGCAAGCCGCTGAAGGAGCCCAAGCGCTCCAAGCAGCTGCGGCTGCCGCCGCCGCACGAGCTCCCGCCACACGGGATGCACTGAGCAACACCCCTCGGGAGGTCCGCTCCGCGGACCGATTTTGTCGTGCCTGGAGTTCAGGCACTAACCTCGCCTGAACACGCTATTGTGTAGTTACATAGTAGACAAAGGAGACTCGGGATGAAGCCGAAGTGGAGCCTACTGCTGGGTGCCGCGACCGCGGCGGCCGTGGCGCTCGTCGGAGGGCTCCTCGTCATCGGCCCGAAGACGCTCGCCGCCGGTTCCGCCGCTGCCGACCCGTCGGCCGCGCCGGTCGCGCCGGTCGAGGAAGCGGCCGAGCTCGCCGCCACGACCGACGAGCGCCCCGACATGGTGCTCATCCTGATGGACGACTTCTCCCTGGAGCTGCTCCGCACGATGCCGGAGGCGACCCGGATGGCCGCGGAGGGAGCGACCTACCAGAACTCCT
Source organism: Nocardioides sp. NPDC057767 (assembly GCF_042798275.1). Lineage (NCBI taxonomy): Bacteria > Bacillati > Actinomycetota > Actinomycetes > Propionibacteriales > Nocardioidaceae > Nocardioides > Nocardioides sp. NPDC057767. The sequence goes on from NZ_JBHVKJ010000020.1 coordinate 18,577, forward strand.
TCGTCATCGACTCGCTGTGCTGCCCCTCGCGTGCCGCGCTGCTCACCGGGCAGACGCCTCATCACACCAAGGTCCTCACCAACACCCAGAACGACCCGGAGCACCCGGTCGGTGGCTGGTCGGCTTTCCAGCGCTACGGCAACCTGGAGAAGCAGTTCAGCATCGGGCTGCAGGAGGCCGGCTACACGACCGGGTTCGTGGGGAAGTACATCAACGCCTACGAGGCCACCCTCGGCTCCGACGGCAAGCGGGTCCCGCCGCCCAAGGTGCCGGGCTGGGACTCCTGGAACGCGCTCCTCGGCGGTGCCTACGGCGGCTGGGGCTACCAGAGCACCTTCCTCGACGAGGACGGCGAGGTGCGGCTGCGCAACCACCCGCAGCCAGCGCAGAACGCCTCCGTGGAGCGCAAGGACGCTGCGTACGCCGCCAACGTCACCCGCGACTACGCCCTCGCCTTCATCGAGAAGCACCGCGACGACGAGAACCCCTACTTCCTCGAGATCGCCGCCTACGGGCCGCACTCCCGGCTCGGCCACCACTACCCGGGCCTGGACACCTGGTTCCCGCCCGCGTTCGCCGACCAGGCGCCCGCCGGCGACCCCGCGGGCGGCAACTGTGGCCGGGTCGCCTGTGCCGACCTGACGCTCGAGGACCTGGCCGGCTACGGCGACGACCGCTCGGACAATGCGCCCACCTACCTCGGCCGCGCCGGACGTACCTCGCAGGCCCCCGCCTGGCGCACCAACAAGATCTCGCTGAGCGACGAGACGGCGCTGAGCCAGTACCGCGACCGCGCCCGGATGGTGCAGTCGATCGACCGGATGATCACCCAGGTGCGCCAGGCGGCCGGCGACGACACCTACATCGTGCTGACCTCGGACAACGGCTTCCACCTCGGTCAGCACCAGCTCAACGGCGGCAAGGGCGCGCCGTACGACTCCGACACCCGCGTCCCGCTGGTCGTCGTCGGCCCCGACGTGGTGCCGGGCAAGCGCAGCCAGTTCGTCAACAACATCGACCTGGCGCCGACCTTCCTCGACATCGCCGGCGCCCCGACCCCGTCGTACGTCTCCGGCAGCTCGTTCGCGGAGACCCTGAGCCGGCCGCGGCTGCCGGGCGGGAGGTACGCCTTCTTCGAGCACACCTACGCCAGGTCCCACCCCGGCGAGGTCGACCTCGACAGCGGCTCGGGCGGCACCATCGACATCATCCCGTCCTACATCGCGGTGCGCGGCTCGCAGGGACTGCTGGTCCGGTTCGACCTGGACAAGTCCTGGAGGGGCACCGACTACGCCTACGAGCTCTACCGCTACGACCGGCCGTGGGAGGACCGCAACGTCTTCGCCGAGGACCACGCGAAACCGTATGCGCGCGACCTGATGCGCCGGCTCGAGGCCTACGACAGCTGTGCCCCGGCTGTGTGCCGGGCTTTGACCCGCTGATTCCGAATCTGGGCTATGGTGTCCCCGCCGAGGAAATGTGTCCTCGGTCACTTCACAACGGATCGTCCGGCACGTACCTGCCGGTGAAGGAGACAACGGAATCATGGCAACAGTCAGTTTTGAGAAGGCGCAGCGTTGGTACGCCGGCGCCGCCGAGCCCGCGGTCAAGGGCATCGACCTGGAGATCAAGGACGGCGAGTTCATGGTGCTCGTCGGCCCGTCCGGATGCGGTAAGACCACCACCCTGCGCATGCTCGCCGGGCTTGAGGAGGTCAACTCGGGCGCCATCAAGATCGGCGACCGCGACGTCACCAACGTCGCCCCCAAGGACCGCGACATCGCGATGGTCTTCCAGAACTACGCGCTCTACCCGCACATGAGCGTCGCCGAGAACATGGCGTTCTCGCTGAAGATGGCCAAGGTTCCGAAGGCCGAGCGTGACAAGCTCGTCGCCGAGGCGGCCAAGACCCTGGGCCTGACCGACTACCTCGACCGCAAGCCGAAGGCGCTCTCCGGTGGTCAGCGCCAGCGCGTCGCCATGGGCCGTGCGATCGTCCGCCAGCCTCAGGTCTTCTGCATGGACGAGCCGCTGTCGAACCTCGACGCCAAGATGCGTGTCCAGACCCGCACCGACATCGCCAAGCTCCAGGCCGAGCTCGGCATCACGACCGTCTATGTCACCCACGACCAGGTCGAGGCGATGACGATGGGCGACCGCGTCGCGGTGATGAGCAACGGTGAGCTGCAGCAGGTCGACACCCCGCTCAACCTCTACCGCAAGCCGGTCAACCTCTTCGTCGCCGGCTTCATCGGCTCCCCGCAGATGAACCTGATCAAGGCCACCTCGGCCGACGGCGGCGCCAAGATCGAGGAGTACGTCGTGCCGATCAGCGGCCACGACCTGCCCCAGCAGATCACCGTCGGCGTGCGCCCGGAGAGCTTCCGGGTCATCGGCGAGGGCCAGGGCGGGCTGCCGGTCCGGGTGACCGTCGTCGAGGAGCTCGGTTCCGACTCCTACGTCTACGGCACCAGCGACGTCGAGGGTGTCCCGTCCACCCTGATCGTCCGGGTCTCCTCCAAGGACCAGGTCAGCAAGGGCGACACCATCTACGTCACCACCGACCCCGAGGACGTCCACGTCTTCGACACCGAGTCGGGCCTGCGCGTCAACTGATGTCCCCAGCGCTCCAGCGCTGCGCGAATTGCGAAGCAATCGCAAATAACTCACTGCTGCTGGTTCATCCGAGCCAGCATCGCGTTGTAGGCATCGAGGGCCTCGTCGCTGTCGGGATCCACGGATCCCGGCTCGGCGGGGCCCTCGGTCGTGCCCCGGGCGCTCTCCTCGGCGAGCCGGGCGCTGCGTACGCCGTCGAGGAAGCGGCCGGTCATCTTGGTCCGGCGCTCGGGTGAGGAGACGACGGCGATGACCAGGCCGATCGCGAGCAGCATCATGCCGCCGTCGCCGCCGGCCCACATCAGGCCGCCGGCGGTCTGGATGTCGCGAACCGCGTCCAGTGCCCACTCGGGCCGGGCGCCGGAGTAGACCGGGTAGAGGTCGCGCTCGGTCTGCAGCATCACGATCCCGACGATCGTGTCGGGCACCATGCCGACCACGAGGAGGGCGATCCGGCCGAGGTAGGGCAGGTCGGTGCGTACCTTCTCCTCGCCGATCGTACCGGTGAGGAAGAGGAAGCCGGCGACGACGTAGGCGACCTGCTCGCCGACCATCAGCGGCGTGCTCTGAGCCATCGAGTCCATGAACCCGGACAGGTGGGTGCCGATTATGACCAGGGAGTAGAGCAGGGTGCCCGTGACGGGGTGGACCAGGACGGTCGCCGGGAGCGAGCGCATCGCTCGCTCGGCGCGCGGCCCGGTCTCGGCGATGACGGTGAGCGGATGCCCGAGCACCAGGAGCGTGGGTACGACCATGATCAGCGTCAGGTGGAGCACCATGTGCATCCACGCCAGCGCCATCGCATAGCCGTTGATGGCCGAGGCGACCACGACGTACATCAGGCCGAGCCCGGTCAGGAACGACGCTACCCGCCAGGCTTTGACCGTCGACGCCGCTCCGGCGGCGTTGCGGAGCGTGAGGTAGCCCGCGCCGAGGATGACCGCGGCGAGCAGCCAGCCGGGCTGGAGACTCCAGGTGGTGAGGAACTCGGACCAGCCGAGTGCGGGCAGGGAGCCGTGGTCGTGCATGGCCTCACGGTATCTCCGGGTCGCGACCGGAGGTTATTCCAGGCGGCCGGCTAGGCGGTGAGCGTGCGGTCGGCGGCCCGGTCGGCGGTGCGGCGCACGATCTTGATGAAGGTCGGCCACAGGCCCACGGGAAGGTCGTGGCCCATGCCCTTGATCAGGGTGATCTCGGCGCCGGGGACGGCCGCCGCGGTCGCCCGGCCGCCGGAGACGTGGACCATCTTGTCGGCCAGGCCGTGGATCACGCTGAACGGGACCTTGATCCGGCCGAGGTCCTCGGTGCGGTCGGGCTGGGTGAGGATGGCGAGCATCTGCCGGGCGACGGCCGCAGCGTTCACGCCGCGGTTCCAGGTGTCGATCGCGCGCCGGCGCACCTCGTCCTCGGGCTCGCGATAGGCGGGCGAGCCGATCTGTACGCCGCCCTTGATCTGGCGCTCGATGTAACCCTCCAGGCCGGGCTTCTTGATGACCAGCGCGGGCAGCAGGGTCGGGTGCTGGAAGCCGACACCACGTCGGCCGGTGGTGGACATCGTCGAGCAGACCGAGCGCACCCGGTCGGGGTGGCGGATGGCGAGGGTCTGGGCGATCATCCCGCCCATCGACACGCCCCACACATGGGCGGAGCCGACGCCGAGGTGGGTCAGCAGCGCGGCCGCGTCGTCGGCGAGGTCGGTCAGGGCGTACGGCGACGCGGTCGGCAGCCCCACGAACGCCCGGGCCAGCCGGGCGAGCGTGATCCGCTCGTCGCTCGGGTGCGGTGAGGAGTGGCCGACGTCGCGGTTGTCGTAGCGGATCACGTAGAAGCCGGCCTCGGACAGCTGCTGGCACAGCCGGACGTCCCACCAGGTCATCGGGCCGCCTAGCCCCATGATCAGCAGCAGCGGGTCAGCGCCGGGATCGCCGAACGTGTCGTACGCAAGCTCGACTCCTCCGGGGAGGAAAGCGGTGGACTCGGTCGGCTCGGCGGTGGTCATGTGCCGATTTTACGGGACGGGGCCAGATGTCTCCGGTGGTCGAACTTGTCGAGACCATCGTGGCGGGCGATGTTCCGCGAGCGTGTGGATCTCGACCCGGCCGTCGTTCCGGCGAGCAAGCTCGCCAGAACGGGCCTCGCTCGATCTCTTCGCGTTCGCCCGGCGCAAGCGCCGTGCGAGGCTCAGAAATCGATCGCGCTGTAGGCCTTGAGCTTGGCGAGCTGGTGCTCGGAGGTGACCTTGCGGATCGTGCCCGAGCGGCTGCGCATCACCAGGGAGTCGGTGACGACGGCGCCGTGGGGGAGGTACTGCACGCCCCGCATCAGGTCGCCGTCGGTGATGCCGGTGGCCACGAAGAAGCAGTCGTCGCCGGTGACCAGGTCGTCGGTGTGGAGCACGAAGTCGGGGTCGAGGTTGTGCCCGGCGTCGAGGGCGCGCTGGCGCTCCTCGTCGTCCTTCGGCCACAGCCGGCCCTGGATGGTGCCGCCGAGCGCCTTCATCGCGCAGGCGGCGACGATCCCCTCGGGAGTGCCGCCGATGCCCATCAGCAGGTCGGCGCCGGAGCCGGCGCGGGCCGCCGAGATCGCGCCGGCCACGTCGCCGTCGACGATGAACTTGATCCGGGCGCCGGTCTGGCGGATCTCCTCGACCAGCTTGTCGTGACGGGGCCGGTCGAGCACGATCACGGTGATGTCGGAGGTCGTGGTGTCCTTGGCCTTGGCCACGGCGGCGATGTTCTCGGCGACCGGCAGGCGGATGTCGACGACGTCGGCGGCCTCGGGGCCGGTGACCAGCTTCTCCATGTAGAAGACGGCGCTGGGGTCGTACATGCTGCCGCGCGGGGCGACTGCCATCACCGCGACGGCGTTGCTCATGCCCTTGGCGGTCAGGGTGGTGCCGTCGATCGGGTCGACCGCGACGTCGCACTCGGGTCCGGTGCCGTCGCCGACCTGCTCGCCGTTGAAGAGCATGGGAGCGTTGTCCTTCTCTCCCTCGCCGATCACGACGGTGCCGTTCATGGCGACCGTGGAGATCATCGTGCGCATCGCGTTGACCGCGACACCGTCGGCGCCGTTCTTGTCGCCACGGCCGACCCAGCGGGCGGCGGCCATCGCCGCTGCCTCGGTCACGCGCACCAGCTCCAGGGCCAGGTTGCGGTCAGGGGCGGTGGGGGCGACGCCGAGCGGCTGGGTGTCGTTCATGGGGTTCAATCTATCCGCCGCGTGCGGTGGCGTGGCCGCCGAGTCACTTGATCGATCCAGAGACAAGTCTCACAGCGAATGGTGTCTGTGGGTCGTTCAGGACCCGTTCGGTCGGGCCGTCCTCGACGATGCGACCGTGCTCGATCACCACCACCCGGTCGGCGAGCGCTCGGGCGTCGGCGGCGTCGTGGGTGATGATGATGGCGGTCCTGCCTTCGAGGGCGGTACGCAGCGTCTGCCGCAGCGCGGGGCGTACGTCGACGTCGAGTGAAGCCATCGGCTCGTCGAGCAGCAGCAGCTCGGGGTCCGCGGCGAGAGCCCTGGCCACCGCCACCCGCTGGGCCTGGCCACCGGAGATCTGGGACGGCTTGCGGCCGGCGAGCGTCTCGGCGCCGACCTCGGTGAGATGGCGGGTGGCGAGCTCGTTGGCCTGGTGGCGGCGTACGCCTCGGGCCCGGGGCGCGAAGGCCACGTTGGCCAGCACGGACAGGTGCGGGAAGAGCAGCGGGTCCTGGGCGAGGAGCGCGACCCCACGGGCGTGCGGGGGAGTGGTGTCGAGGATGCGGTCACCGAGACGTACCTCTCCTTCGTCGGGACGGAGGAGACCTGAGATCACCCCGAGCAGGCTCGACTTGCCGGCGCCGTTGGGGCCGGTGAGCGCCACCGTCTCGCCGGCGACCACGTCGAGGGTGACATCGATGCCGCGCTCGGCGATCACGGCCCGCAGGTGAAGCGCGCTCATAGGGCCCTCCCGTGGCGGGCGAAGCCGATCACGGCGACCGCGACGACGACGAGCACGAGCGAGAGCGCGACCGCAGCGTCGGGGTCGTCGACGCGGAGCAGGTAGACCTGCAGCGGCATCGTGCTGGTGACGCCGGGGAGGTTGCCGGCGAAGGTGATGGTGGCGCCGAACTCGCCCAGGCAGCGGGCGAAGGCGAGGACCGATCCGGAGAGCAGGCCGGGGGCGACCAGGGGGAGGGTGACGCGCCGGAAGACGGTGGTCGGGCGGGCACCGAGCGTGGCCGCGACCGCCTCGTAGCGGGTGCCGCTGGTGCGCAGCGCTCCCTCGAGGCTGATCACCAGGAACGGCAGGGCGACGAACGTCTGCGCCATCACCACGGCGAGCGTGGTGAACGGGATCTGGATGCCGACCAGGTCCAGCGACTGCCCCAGCAGCCCGCGGCGGCCGAAGGTGTAGAGCAGCGCCAGACCGCTGACGACCGGCGGCAGTACGAGTGGGAGCAGCACCAGCGAGCGCACCAGCCCCTGTCCCCGGAACCTGGTGCGGGCGAGCACCGTGGAGAGGGGTACGCCGAGGAGGATGCACAGCACGGTGCTGGCCACCGCGGTGCGCAGGCTGAGCCAGAGCGCCTCCAGCGCGGACGGCGAGGTGATCAGTGCCGGGAAGCTCGCCAGGTCGACGCGGAGGATGATCGCGGCCAGCGGGACGATGATGAACGCCGCGGCGAGGGCCGCCGGCAGCCACAGCCAGCGTGGCATCCCGACGGACGGACCGGCCCCCCGCTGCCGGTCCGTCCGTCCGGACCTCCCGAGAAGATCAGGGCTGGCCGAAGCCGGCATCGCTCAACACCTTCTGCCCGGTCTCGCTCAGCACCAGGTCGACGAACTCCTGGGCCAGGTCGGTGTCGTCGGCGCCGTCGATGGCGCTGATCGGATAGGTGTTCACGACCTGGTCGGCCTCCTCGAACTCGACGCCCGTGACGGTGTCGCCGGCGGCGACCACGTCGGTGACGTAGACCAGCCCGGCGTCGGCGTCGCCCGAGGTCACCTTGGCGAGTACGTCGCTGACCGACTGCTCCTCGCTGACCGGCTCGATGTCGACGCCGGTCTTCTCCTCCATCCGGGCGGTCGCGTTGCCGCACGGGACCTCGGCGGCACAGACGACGACCTTGCTTCCGGGCCTGGCCAGGTCCTGGAAGCCGGTGATGTCGGCCGGGTTGCCCGGCGGCGTGGCGATCTCCAGGATGTTGGAGGCGAAGTCCTCCGGGGCGACGGCCAGGTCGCCGAGCTTGTCCATGTTCGCGGCGTCGGCCGAGGCGAAGACGTCGGCCGGGGCGCCGTCCTCGATCTGGGCGACCAGGTCCGAGGAACCGCCGAAGCTCGTGGTCACCTTCACCTCGGGGTGTTCCTTCTCGAACTCCTCCGCCAGCTGGGTGAACGTGTCGCTCAGCGAGGCCGCCGCGAACACGGTCAGCTCCTGCTCGTCGGCCTGTCCGCTCGCGCTGCCGCAGCCGGCGAGCGCGAGGACGGCTGCGACGGCGATGCCGGCAGCGATGGCGGGGTGCTTGATCATGGGCGCTCCACGACGACGTTGGTCGACTTGATGGACGCGACGGCGCTGACGCCGGGCTCGAGGCCGAGCTCGATGGCGGCCTCGGCGCTCATCAGCGAGACGATCCGGTAGGGCCCGCACACCATCTCCACCTGGGCCATCACGGTGTCCAAGGTGGTCCTGGTGACGATCCCGAGCATCCGGTTGCGAGCGCTGACCGCCTTCGCCCGGTCCGGGTTGGGGGCGTCGGCCAGCTCCGAGGCCAGCTCGGCCAGGACGATCCCGTCGATGACCGCGCGGCCGTTCTCGGTGCTCGCCGCGATCCGTCCCGCATCCACCCAGCGGCGAACGGTGTCGTCGCTGACGCCGAGGAGATCGGCGGCTTCGGCGATGCGGTACGAGGTCACCGAAGGAGTATCGCATCTGCGGAGCGATCTCGCTTCGATTGTCCTCATCTGCGGAACGCGAGGACTCGGTGGTCGAGCCTGTCGAGACCACGATTCGAGGGAACATCGGTCGAGTGGGACCATGGAGGACGTGAGCGACACCGATCAGCAGCAGCCCGCCCAGCCGTCGAATCAGCCGACGAGCGAGCAGCCGGAGACCCCGGCGCGCAGCTACCCGCGTACGTTCGGTGCGCTCATCGGATCGATGATCTTCCTGCTCGTCCTCGTCGTCCCGATCGTGCTGATCGTGCAGTGGCGCGGCAACCTCGAGCGCGAGGTGAGCGGCGCCAACCAGACCTACAAGGCCGACTGGGCCGAGGCCGTGCGCAGCGCCCAGGCCGCCGATCTCGACATCGTCTACCCGCGTGAGCTGCCCTCGGGCTGGTACGCCAACACCGACCCGTCCTACAAGGGCGGCGAGGAGCCGGCGTGGACGATGTCGTTCGTCAAGGGCGAGACCTCCTACGTCGGCCTCGAGCTCTCGGCCCGGTCGGCGCAGGCGCTCGCCCAGAAGAACGTCGACACCCAGGCCAAGCAGGGCGACGAGGTCACCATCGAGACCGCTGTCGCCACCACCTGGACCGAGTGGTCCGACTCCGACGGCGACAGCGCCTACTCGGCCGAGGTCGACGGTCAGACCCTGATGCTCTGGGGTCCCAAGGACGGCGACGTACGCGACTACCTCGCGCTCCTCACCACCGAGCCCCTGAAGAAGTAGCGACCCACCGCTGGTCTCGACACGCCTCCGCCTAGCGGCTCCGGCGGCTCGACCAGCGAGGCGAGATCAGTCGTCGGCGATCGCGGCGTCGATCTTCTTCCGGGCGCCGTCGAGCCACTCCTGGCACAGCGTGGCCAGCTTCTCGCCGCGCTCCCACAGGGCCAGCGACTCCTCGAGGGTGATGCCGCCGGCCTCGAGCTTGCGGACGACCTCGACCAGCTCCTCGCGGGCCTGCTCGTAGGAGAGGTTCTTGTCGTCGGAGTCAGTCATCGGCTGGGTCTTTCTCGATCGAGGTGATGGCGGTGTTCAGGCGGCCGTCGGCAAGGCGGATGCTGACGGCGGCGCCTTCGGTCGCGTCGGTGACGCTGGTGAGCACGTGTCCATCGGCGTCCTGGGCGACCGCGTAGCCGCGCCTGAGCGTCTCCAGGGGAGAGAGCGCGCGGGCGCGGGCCCGATGGTGGCCGATGTCGTCGGCAGCCCGGTCGAGGGCGTGCCCGACGGTGCGACGGGCACGGTCGCGCAGCGAGGTGACCTCGTCGTGCCGGGCGTCGATCAGCGATCGTGGGTCGGCCAGCACGGGCCGCGAGCGCAGCGCGTCGAGCAGCGTCTGCTCGCGGTGGATCAGCGCGGCGATGCCGCCACGGAGCCGGTCACGACCGGTCGCGACGATCCGCTGCTCCTCGACCACGTCGGGCACGACGAGCTTGGCGGCATCGGTCGGCGTCGAGGCGCGTACGTCAGCGGCCAGGTCCAGCAGCGGCGAGTCGGGCTCGTGGCCGATCGCGGAGACGATGGGCGTGCGAGCGGCGTGCACGGCACGGATCAGGTGCTCGTCGGAGAACGGCAGCAGGTCCTCGACGGAGCCGCCGCCGCGGGCGACGACGATGACGTCGACCTCGGGATCACGGTCGAGCCGCTGCAGCTTCTCGACGACGTCGGCGGCGCTGCGCGAACCCTGCATCGCGGCGTACGCCACCTCGAACCGCACCTGCGGCCACCGTCGCCGCGCGTTCTCGAGCACGTCCCGCTCAGCCGCTGAGTTGGCCGCGGTGACCAGTCCGACCTTGGTCGGCAGGAAGGGGAGCGGTCGCTTGAGCTCGGCCGCGAAGAGCCCCTCGGCGGCCAGCAGCTGCCGGCGCTGCTCGAGCCGGGCGAGCAGCTCGCCGAGCCCGACCGGGCGGATGTCGCGGGCCTGCAGCGACAGCGTGCCGCGGTTGGCGTAGTAGGACGGCTTGGCGTGGATGATCACCGACGCGCCCTCGACCAGCGGCGGGTTGAGGCTGTCGAGCAGGAACCGGGTGCACGTCACCGGCACCGAGATGTCGGCCACCGAGTCGCGCAGGGTCAGGAACACCGTCTGCATCCCCGGCCGCCGGCTCAGCTGGGCGACCTGCCCCTCCACCCAGACCGCGCCGAGCCGGTCGATCCAGCCACCGATCGCGTTCGCGATCTGCCGCACCGGAGCGGGCGACTCGGGGGAGGTGTCGAGGGCCATGGCGCCACCCTAGTGCCCGCCCACTCGGCCCGTTTGTCCCACACACGCATGCCCACTCGGCGCGTCTGTCCCGCCTCAGAGCGTCGAGTCGGCGCGTCTGTCCCGGTTGACCGGGCAACCGTGGGACAGATGCGCCGACTCGGCGCAGATCGGCGGGACAGACGCGCCCGGTCGGTGTCGTGGTGTGGGACTGACGCGCCGAGTCGGCATGCGTGCACCGGGTCTCTAGACTGGTCCGCATGAGCATCGACCTCGGCACCCCACGCCTGATCACCGACGACGAGAAGGCCGTTCTTCTCGCGGAGCCGCGCGGCTACTGCGCCGGGGTGGATCGGGCCGTGATCACCGTGGAAGAGGCCCTGGACCTCTACGGTGCGCCGGTCTACGTGCGCAAGGAGATCGTCCACAACAAACACGTCGTCGACGACCTCCGCAACCGCGGTGCCGTGTTCGTCAACGAGCTCGACGAGGTGCCCTCGGGTGCGACGGTCGTCTTCTCCGCCCATGGTGTCTCGCCGGCGGTCCATGCCGACGCCGCCGTGCGCGAGCTGAAGACGATCGACGCGACCTGCCCCCTGGTCACCAAGGTCCACCTGGAGGCCAAGCGGTTCGCGCGCGAGGGCTACAGCATCCTGCTGATCGGCCACGCCGGTCACGAGGAGGTCGAGGGCACCATGGGCGAGGCGCCGGAGGCGACCACGCTCGTCGAGGGCCCCGGCGACGTACCCGGCATCGAGGTCCCCGACCCCTCCAAGGTCGTCTGGCTCTCCCAGACCACGCTCTCGGTCGACGAGACCATGGACACCGTCGCCGCGCTCCGGGTGAAGTTCCCCGAGCTGCTCGACCCGCCCAGCGACGACATCTGCTACGCCACCCAGAACCGTCAGCAGGCGGTCAAGGAGATCGGCGCCGCCAGCGATCTGGTGATCGTCGTGGGCTCCGGCAACTCCTCCAACTCGGTCCGCCTGGTCGAGGTCGCCCTCGAGGCGGGCGCCAAGGCCGCCTACCGCGTCGACGACGCCACCGAGATCGACGAGTCCTGGCTCGAGGGCGTACGCAGCGTCTCGGTCACCTCCGGGGCCAGCGTCCCCGAGAAGCTGGTCGAGGGCGTCGTCGGGTTCCTCAAGGACCGTGGCTTCCCGGACGCCACGGCGCACAAGAGCGCCGAGGAGTCGCTGATCTTCGCGCTGCCCACCGAGCTCCGCAAGGATCTGAAGGCGGCTGCGGCAAGGGGTTGATCCCTGCCCGCCCGGGGGCGTTAGGGTCGAGGGGTGGCCCGATTTCTCGACGTACACCCTGACAACCCGCAGCCCCGTCTGATCAGCCAGGTCGTCGATGCCCTGCGTGACGACCAGCTGATCGCGTACCCCACCGATTCCGGCTACGCGCTCGGCTCTCGGATCGGCAACAAGGACGGCCGCGACCGGATCCTGCGGATCCGCGGCCTCGACGACCGTCACCACTTCACGCTGATCTGCAAGGACTTCGCGCAGCTCGGCACGATGGTCCACGTCGACAACACCGCTTTCCGGGCGATCAAGCACGCGACGCCGGGGCCCTACACCTTCATCCTCCCGGCCACCCCCGAGGTGCCGCGACGGCTGATGCACCCGAAGAAGAAGACCGTCGGCGTACGCATCCCCGAGCACGCCGTCGTGCAGGCCCTGCTCGAGGAGCTCGGTGAGCCGCTGCTGTCCTCGACGCTGATCCTGCCCGGCGAGAACGAGCCGGAGGTCTTCGGCTGGAACGTCAAGGAGGCGCTCGACCACCAGGTCGACATCGTGATCGAGGCCGGCGAGACCCCGGCTGAGCCGACCACGGTCATCGACTGGTCCGACGGTCAGCCCGAGATCATCCGCCAGGGCGCCGGCGATGTCTCCGGGTTCCTCGCGCTGGACTGACCGATCTGCTCCGACCGCTCAGGAGGCCAGGGCGCGCTCGCGCTCGACCTCGTCGCGGGTCTCGCTGCGTTGTCGTAGGACCCGGCGCCGCATCACCAGGCAGCCCAGGCACAGGGCGTAGCCGATGAAGAGGCTGATCGCGTGGTGTCCGAGACCGCTGACCACGGCTTGGACGAAGCCGTCCTCGGCATCGGCGATCGATCCAGGCTGGGTCGCGGCCAGCAGGATGAAGATGCCGAGCATGATCAGCGGCGGCAGCACGCCGACCACGAAGAAGTCGCTGGGCCTGACGATGAGCGCGAGCGTCAGCGCGATCGCCACGAAGGTGAGGTCGAAGAGCAGGCCGATCTGGTCGTCGATGAGCAGATCGACGAAGGTCACGGTCAGCGAGGTGGCGGATCCGAGCGCGACGACATGGCGGCCGGACTCGCGTCCTTCCTCCCAGATGGTGCGCTGACTCATGTCGGGGGTCACGATCTCTCGTATGCAGCCTGTGTATCAGAACCCACGGTAGGGCCCGGCACACCGTCATTTTCGGCGGCGCGCCGATCATCCTCCCTTACGCTGCTGAGCCGCTCCACGGCGCGGATCTCGACCGGACGTGGCGTCTCGAGTTCATCGTCAGTTACCGATAATTCATTGAAACGACGGGCGGCCACGAGGACCCGGTTGTCGAGGGATCCGATCGCCTGGTTGTAGCGGGTCACCGCGGTGTTGAGCGAGCGCCCGATGCCGTCCAGATGAGTGGACATCGTGGCGAGGCGTTGGTGCAGGTCACGGCCGAGTCGGTGGATCTCCCGAGCCTGCTCGGCGAGGGCCTCGTGGGACCAGCCGTGCGCGACGGTGCGCAGCAGCGCGATCAGCGTGGTCGGCGAGGCCAGCACCACCCGGCGCTCCCCGGCGTACTCGATCAGGCCCGGCTCGGTCTCGAGTGCCGCGGAGAGGAACGACTCCGCCGGCACGAAGAGCACCACGAACTCGGGCGACTCCTCCAGGAAGCGCCAGTAGGCCTTCGAGGCCAGCTGATCCACGTGCGTACGCAGCTGGGCGGTGTGTCTGCGCAGGTGGGTGCGGTAGTCGTCCTCGTTGTCCGCAGCGGCGGCGTCGAGGTAGGCGTCGAGGGGAACCTTCGAGTCGACGACCAGCTCCTTGCCGCCGGAGAGGTGCACCACCAGGTCGGGACGCAGCCGGCCGTCCTCCAGCTGGACCTGTTCGGAGAAGTCGCACTTGTCCACCAGGCCCGCCAGCTCCACCGCGCGCCGCAGGTGCATCTCGCCCCAACGGCCTCTGACCTGGGGTTTGCGCAGCGCCGTCGACAGCGACCGGGTCTCGCTCTGCAGCCGCCCGACCTCCGTCTCGAACTGCCCCTGCCAGCGCGCCCGCTCCCGGTCGAGATGCTGCATCTGGTCGCTGAGCCGGTCGAGGCCCTGCATCACCTCGGCCTGGTCGACCATTCCCGCACCGACAGCCTCGACGCTCCGCGCCCGCACCCAGAGCCCCCCGAGCACAGCGCCCAGAGCAAGACCGATCACCAACCCGAGCACAAGGATCCAGATCTCCATGGACTGATCCTCCCAGTAAGCACCGACAGTTTTGGATGCGATTGCTTCGCAATTCGCGCAGCGCTTGCGCTTGGCCCTCGTCTTCCTCCGCTTCGTTCGTCGCTGCGCTCCTCACTGCGCTGCGTCCAGACGAGGGGCGCTCCAGCGCTGTGCTTGTGGCGATTGCTTCGCAATTCGCGCAGCGCCTCCGCTTGACCCTCGTCTTCCTCCGCTCCGTTCGTCGCTGCGCTCCTCACTGCGCTGCGTCCAGACGAGGGGCGCTCCAGCGCTGTGCTTGTGGCGATTGCTTCGCAATTCGCGAGCGCTTGCGCTTGACCCTCGTCTTCCTTCCCGCCGCTCAGTCGCTACGCTCCCTCGCTCTGGTCAGTCCAGACGAGGGGCGCTCCAGCGCTGACCGTGGCCGGAGAGACTGGTTCGTGGTTGCATGGAGACATGGCCTACGACGCCGAGCTTGCAGAACGTGTTCGTACCCTGATGCCCGCCGATGCCACCGAGGTGAAGATGTTCGGCGGGCTCGCGTTCATGGTGAACGGCAACATGGCGTGCGCGGTGGGCGCCGACGACCTGCTCGTACGCACCGGCAAGTCGGCCTACGAGGCCGCGCTCGCAGCCGGCGCGGAGCCGATGATCATGGGCGCGCGGACGATGTCCGGCTACGTCAACGTCGCCGCGGACCTACTCCGCGGCGACGCGCTCGCCGGCTGGGTCACGCGGGGCGTGGCGACGGCCGAGTCGCTGCCGCCGAAGCCGCCGAAGTAGCCGTCTCAGTCGGCCAGGTCGACGATCACCGGAGCGTGGTCGGAGGGGGAGCCGGCGCCGATGGCGGGGTTGCGCTCGTCGAGGTCGACGAAGGCGCCGGTGACGCGCGACGCGAACGACGGCGAACCGAGGACGAAGTCGATGCGCAGGCCGCGGTTGCGCTCGAAGCGCTGCCGGTAGTAGTCGAAGTAGGTGTAGGCCTCCGGGCCGGGCACGAAGGGGCGTACGACGTCCTTGAAGTCCTTCTCGATGGCGAAGAAGGCGTCGCGCTCAGCGGGGGTGAGGTGGGTCTTGCCGACGAACTGCTTGGGGTCGAAGCAGTCCTCGTCGAAGGGGCAGACGTTCCAGTCGCCGACCATGGCCGAGGGGCCGTCGTGCCACGCGGTCGCGGCCTTCTGCAGGGCGGCGAGCCACTCCAGCTTGTAGGCGTAGTGCGGGTCGTCGGGCTTGCGGCCGTTGGGGACGTAGACCGAGGTGAGGCGTACGCCGCCGCAGGTCGCGGTGAGCGCCCGTGCCTCCGCGACGTCCTTGAACGAGGGCATCCCCTCGAACCCGATCTGGATGTCGGAGAGCCCGACGCGGGAGATCAGCGCGACGCCGTTCCACTGGTCGTAGCCCACCGAGGCGACCTCGTAGCCGCGGGCCTCCAGGCCCATCGTCGGGATCTGGTCGGGCTTGGCCTTGGTCTCCTGCAGGGCGAGCACGTCGATCGAGTGTCGTTCGACGAAGGCCTCGACACGGTCGATGCGGGAGCGGATGGAGTTGATGTTCCAGGTGGCGATACGCACGCCCGTCAGACTATCCAGAAGGCGTCGTGGACTACCGTTTGAGGCGTGGGCAGAGCGACGATCGAGATGCACGGGGTCCGTCGTCTCTATGAGCAGGCCGACCTCTCCGAGCTGGTCGCCCTCGACGACATCGAGCTGACCATCGAGCCCGGCACGTTCGTGAGCATCATCGGGCCCTCGGGATGCGGCAAGTCGACCCTGTTGCGGCTGGTCAGCGGGCAGGAGAAGCCGGACGCGGGCAGGATCACGGTGTGTGGCCTGAGCCCGAAGGAGGCCGCCGAGGCGAAGGCCTTCGGGTTCGTGCCGCAGTCACCCGCGCTGCTGCCCTGGCTGAGCGTGCTCGGCAACGTGACGTTGCCTCACAAGGTCAACCGGCGCGGGGCTGCCCGGCGCGGTGACCACGGCCGCCCCGACCTCGAGGCGATGCTGCGCGAGGTCGGCCTGGGGGAGTCGCTCCACAAGCTCCCCGCCGAGCTGTCCGGGGGCATGAAGCAGCGGACCGCGATCGTACGCGCCTTCGGGCTGCGCCCCGACGTACTCCTGCTCGACGAGCCGTTCGGTGCGCTCGACGAGTTCACCCGGGAGGCGCTTCAGGAGCAGCTGCTGGAGCTGTGGGAGCAGACCCGGGCGACGGTCGTCTTCGTCACCCACTCGATCTCCGAGGCGGTCCGGCTCTCGGACAAGGTCGTGGTGATGGCCCCTCGCCCCGGCCGGATCACCGACGTCATCGACATCGACCTGCCCCGCCCGCGCCACCAGGAGATCATCACCTCGCCGGAGTTCCACGCCTACGAGCTCGCCCTCCGGGAGAGCCTGCGGGACGCCTTCAGTCACAGCGGGGTCACCCGGTGAGTCGGGCGATGAACGAGGTGGTCGCTCCGGCCACCGATACGACCGTCAGGACAGCCGCCACGCGACGGCTCCGCCACCGCACCAGGATCCTCCGGCCGGCGTACTGGCTTCCCTTCGTCCTCCTCCTCGTGGTGCTCGGGTTCGGCTGGGAGGTGGGGGCGCGACGGATGCCCTACCTGTTCGCGCCGCTGGGCGACGTCGCGGGCGTGCTGACCGGCGACCCGGGCTACTTCCTGTCCAACACCCTGGTCACGCTCGGCGAGGCGCTGGTGGGGCTCGGGATCGGGTTCGTGGCCGCCTTCGCGCTCGCCGTGGTGGTGAGCGAGATCGGCGTGGTGCGGCGCGCGGTGATGCCGCTGGCCGTGGTGCTCTCGGTGACCCCGCTGGTGGCCATCGCGCCGTTGCTCGTGGTGGCGCTCGGCTTCGGGATGGGACCGAAGGTCGTCCTGACCGCACTGGTCTGCTTCTTCCCGATCCTGATCAACGTGGCGACCGGGCTGCGTGCGGTGCCCGGCCCGGTGCTGCAGGTCTACCGCACCGTGGCCGCGAGCCGGCTGGAGGTGCTGCGGCACCTGCGGGTGCCGGCCTCGCTGCCCTACGTCTTCGCGTCGCTGCGGATCGTCTTCCCGCTGTCGATGATCGGTGCCGTCGTGGCGGAGCTCTCCGCCGCAGGCTCGGCCGACGGGCTCGGCAGCGTGATCCAGGTGGCCAGCTCGCAGAACAGACTGGCTACGGTGTGGGCAGCGATCTTCGTCCTCGCGGCGCTCGGCTCGCTGCTGTTCTGGCTCGTGACGCTCGCCGAGCGGCGAGTGCTCCACTGGCACCAGTCCTGATTCTTGCGTTGAAGGAGCCCTTCATGTCTCGCGTACGTCCGATCGCCGCTGCCCTCATGTCGGCGGTCGTCCTGCTGGGTGCGCTCACTGCCTGCGGCTCCTCGCAGAACTCCGCCGGCGAGCAGGGGAGCGCGGTCTCGGCCGAGCGCTGCGAGCAGAACCGGGAGGCCGGGAGGATCACCTACATGTCGGGCTACTACTGGCAGGCGTCGGCCTCGATCATGGAAGCCATCGCCGCAGATCAGCTGGGCTACTTCGATGATCTCTGCCTCGACGTCGAGCTCCAGCCGGGCTCGGGCGACGTCTCCCAGAACGCCAAGCTGATCGCGGCCGGGAAGGTGCAGGTCGGCCCGCTCTCGGAGCAGGACATCATGACCTCCAACGCGAGCGGCCTGAAGGTCCTCGGCGTCTCCTCCTACTCCAACGCGGGTCTCGACGTGCTCATGACCGACACCGGCATCACCGACCTGAAGCAGCTCGAGGGCAGGACGCTCGGCCACAAGGGCTGGGTGCCGGTCGGGGTGCAGGCGATGCTCGCCGAGGCGGGCGTCGACATGTCCGAGGTCAAGCAGGTCAAGGTCGGCTACGACCCGGGCGTGCTGCCGCGCGGCCAGGTCGACGCGCTGGTCGGGTTCGTCTCCAACGAGCCCAACCAGCTGAAGGAGGCCGGCGAGAAGGTCACGGTCTGGCAGCCGACCGACTTCGACGTGCCGGGCTCCCTCGGTGCCTACTCCGTCAACCCCGCGTGGGCGGAGAAGCACCCCACCGCGGTCGAGGACGTCCTGCGCGCCGTCTTCAAGGCCTACACCTACTGCGCTGCCGACGAGCACGTCGAGGAGTGCATCGGCTACCAGCACGACCTGGCCGGCGCCGAGTCCGACGAGAAGCACGAGACCGCCATCTGGCGCACCGAGGTGCAGGTCGCGGCCGACAACCCGCTCCCGGGCAGGTTCGGCTCGGTCGACCCCGCCAACGTCGCCGCCCTGGCCGAGGTCGTGACGACGTACGCCGGGCAGAAGGTCACGCCCGAGCAGGCTGCCTCCTGGTTCGACAGCTCCTTCGCCGAGGCCGTGGTCGATGACGCCGACCAGGTGATCTGGCCCGCTCCGTGACGTGAGCGACGGCAAACGTACGAGTTCCGCGCGAAACTTTTGCCCGTCCAACGGGAATTTCACCGAAGTTTCTATGCCATTTTCGGGGTCGTAACGCTTGAATCTCCTGTGGCCGTCGGCGTCAATCGCCGGCGGTCGCTCACAAATCCAGGAGGAAGAGCTATGCGAGTTCGTATTCCCATGATGATCGCCGCGGCTGCGGGTGCCGCAGCGCTGACTGCGTCGATGGTTCCCGCATTCGCCGAGGAGGCCCCGAGCTACCAGGAGTTCGAGGCGTCCACGTACGTCGACGTCGACGGTCAGTACATCGTCAACGGCGACGAGGTCGTGTCCAACCAGGGTGACCTGCACAAGTTCTACGAGTCGATGGTCTCGACGCCGAAGCACGTCCCGGAGGACGGCCTCATCGTCAACACCATCAGCGGCAAGGACGACAAGTGGTCGGCCTCCCAGGCGCTCAACCTGACCTACTGTGTCTCGGACAAGTTCGGCACCGACAAGGCCGCCATCGTCACCGCGATGGCACAGGGCGAAGGGCTGTGGGAGGCAGCGAGCTCGGCGGTCGAGTTCATCTACGTCCCGTCCCAGGACGCGTCGTGCAACACCCGCAACTCCAACGTGCTGTTCTCGGTCGAGCCGGTGAGCACCTCGCAGTACATCGCCCGGGCGTTCTTCCCGTCGACGTCGAAGCGCTCGCGCAACGTGCTCATCGACGACTCGATCTTCTCGGCGGGCAACTGGGAGCCGGGTGACATCCTCGCCCACGAGCTCGGGCACACGCTCGGGTTCCGCCACGAGCACACCCGCCCGGAGGCGGCGACCTGCTTCGAGGACAACAACTGGCGTGCGCTGACCCCGTACGACTCGTCCTCGATCATGCACTACCCGCAGTGCAACGGCGGCTCGGAGGACCTGGAGTTCCAGGCCTCCGACGCGGCCGGTGTCCGGGCACTGTACGGCTCCTGATCACCTAGCAGCAGCACAGAGGCGGCCCTCCCGGTTTCCGGGAGGGCCGCCTTCGTGCGTTGCCTAGTAGGACAGACCGTGGCCGAGCGGGAAGAGATCGGGGATCTCCACCGGGAGCTTGCCGCTCGGGTCGACCTCGCCGTGGAGCACCCGCACCAGCGACTCGAGCTGGTGGGAGGTGTAGCCGTAGGTGTCGAGCACCGTGGCCGCCTCCGGGAAGGAGGTGACGTCGTAGGGGTTGCGCATCGCGGTCACGATCACCGGCGTGTCGGTGGCCAGCAGCGCCTTGACCAGCTTGGTCTGGGCCACGGACGCGGGTGTCGGCTGGCCGGTCGCAGGGCTGATCTGCCAGGCGTTGTTGGTCGGCACGACCACCACGTCCTTGCCCTCGGCTGCTGCGACCGCGGCGTCGATCTGCGCATCGGTCGGCGTGGTGCCCGACTGCAGCACCTGGGTCGTCGCGCCGCGCTTCTGGAACCCGGCCGCGATGCCGGCGGTCGTGTCCACACCCCAGCCCGCGACCAGGACGTCCCTCGGGCCGGCCGCAAGCGGCAGCAGACCGTCGTCGTTCTTCACCAGGGTGGTGGTGCGGTCGGAGATCGCCTGGGCGTCGGCCTTGTGGACCGGATTGGCGAAGACCGCCGGAGCGGCAGCCGGGTCGACGTACGGGCTCTCGAAGATCTTGTTGTCGAGCTTGTGCTTCAGGATCCGGTAGACCGACTCGTCGAGCCGCTGGCGCGAGATGGTGCCGTCCTTGACGGCGCCCAGGACCGCTGCGTACGCCGTGTCCATCTGCGGCGGGATGAGCAGCTGGTCGGCGCCGGCGAGGAAGGCCTCGACCGGGGCGACGTCGGGCGGGTAGGTCGCGCTCGCGCCCTGCATGTCGAGGGCATCGGTCACGATGAGACCGTCGAAGCCCATCTCCTCGCGGAGCAGGCCGGTGAGGATCGGCTCCGACATGGTGGCCGGCTCGCCGCTCGGATCGATCGCGGGCACGGTCACGTGGGCCGTCATGATCGCGTCGATGCCGGCGTCGATCGCGGCCTCGAAGGGCGGCAGGTCGATCGCCTCTAGCTGCTCGCGGGTGTGGGTCACCTCGGGCAGGCCGTAGTGGCTGTCGGTGCCGGTGTCGCCGTGGCCGGGGAAGTGCTTGGCGATCGAGGAGAGGCCGCCCTTGTCGAAGCCGCCCACCTCTGCGGCCACGATGTCGGAGACCGCGGCGGAGTCGGCCCCGGCGCTGCGGATGCCGATGACCGGGTTGTTGGGGTTGAGGTTGACGTCGGCGACGGGCGCGTAGTCCTGGGTGACGCCGACGGCGGCCAGCTCGGTGCCGATCACCTCGGCCGAGCGGGCCGCGTCCGCGGCCGAGCCGTCGGCGCCGAGCGCCATCTGGCCGGGCATCTGGGTCGCACCGCTGGCCGGGCCGAAGCGGGCCACGAGCGCGCCGCCCTCCTGGTCGACCGCGATGTTGAGCGGGATCTTGGGCCGCTGCTGCAGCGCGGCGCTCTGGAGGCCGTTGGAGAGCTTCGCCACCTGGGCGGCGTCGCCGATGTTGTCGGGGCCGCGGGTGGTGAAGTAGATGACCCCGCCGGGCTGGTACTTCGCGATCGCCTGCGCCGGGGTGTCCACGCCGTAGAGCTTCTGGTTGCCGGCCTTGGCCGCGTCGCTGACGTTGTTGGCGTCGCGCCCGTAGACCTCGATCACGAAGAGCTGGCCGACCTTCTGCTGCAGCGACATGTGGTGCATCAGCGAGACGATCTGGCGGTGCTGCGGCGACGCCATGTCCGTGGCGAGCTGCCCGGCGGTCGTCCTGGGCGGGTCGGGCTCGACGGCATGAGTTGCTGCGTACGGCATCGCAACCGCCACCGCAGCGGCAAGTCCCGCCGCCGCCAGCCTGCCACCTCTGGTCAGTGTCGTTCTGCTCATGACAACCTCCCCATCTGCGCCGCTGGTATGCAGCACGGCGACTCACTTTAGGGGCTACCAACCGGTCACGGAAGAAAATTGCCGACTCCGCGCAAGCGGACACGCCGAATCGGTGGTTGTGGCGACCGAATCTGTCGTTGTGGAGGACGAAACTCGACTTTCGTCGCCCACGTCTGAAGATTCGCCTGCCACAACTACTGATTCGGCGGACGAATTTGTCGGATCGGTGGACAGAACGGCTCGGCAGGGCCAGGGTGAACCTTCGTGCGCATCGTTGTCGGAGCCGCAGCGGCGGCCACTCTCGCTCTCACCACCCTCACCCTGGCGCCGGTGGCGCAGGCTGCGCAGTCAGGGGGTGCGTACGACTGGACGGCTGTGAACGTCGATACGACGCAGGGCTTCCGGGCGCTCGACGCCGTGGACGCGGAGACCGCGTGGGTCGGCGGGGACGGCGGGGGAGTGTTCCGTACGACGGACGGCGGTGACACCTGGGACGAGGTCTCGCCGCCGGGATCGGACGGGCTGCTCTTCCGTGACGTCGAGGCGCGCTCGGCGAGTGAGGCCGTGGTGCTCTCCATCGGCGAGGGCGAGGCGAGCCGGATCTACAAGACCGTCGACGGCGGTGCGACCTGGACCGAGACGTTCCGCTCCGCGGAGCCGACGGCGTTCTACAACTGCGTCGACTTCTGGCCCGGCGGCGAGCGCGGGATCGCGATGAGCGACCCGGTGGGCGGCGAGTGGCGGATCATCACCACCTCCGACGGCGGCGACACCTGGGAGATCGCAGACACCGACGGCCTCGAGGCGCCGGGCGAGTTCGGCTACTCGGCCAGCGGGACCTGCCTGGTCACCGCGGGCGCGCAGGACGCCTGGATCGGCGGTGGCGGTGCCGCAGCGAAGATCTACGCCACCCACGACGGCGGCCGCTCCTGGTCCTCGGCCGACTCCACGATCGCGACCGGCGAGGCCGCCGGTGTCTTCGGGCTGGCGTTCAGCAACCCTCGTCAGGGGATCGCGGTCGGTGGCGACTTCGGCTTCGAGGACGACGGCGTCGACCGCGCCGCCTACTCCACCGACGGCGGCCGCACCTGGAAGAACTCCTCCTCCGACCTGGGCGGCTACCGCGAGGCGGTCGACTGGATCGGCGGTCGCACCGCGATCGCGGTCGGCCCCAACGGCAGCGACATCAGCCACGACGACGGCCGCTCGTGGAAGCCGTTCGGCGCGACTCAGACCCGCTTCCACACTGTCGACTGCGTCGGCGTCACCTGCTGGGCCGCCGGCGCCGGTGGACGGGTCGGGGTGCTCAGCCGCTGACGGTCAGATCGTGAGCCCGATCGTCATCGGGCCGCTCGGAGCCATCTCGTGCTCGCCGCGCTCGATGCAGAACTCGTTGCCCTCGGGGTCGAGGAGCGCGACGAAGCCGGACCCGTCCTCCTTGCGGTGGTCGCCGAAGACGGTGGCGCCGAGCGAGAGCGCCCGCTCGACCAGCTCGTCGCGAGTGGTGTCCTCCGGCCTGATGTCGATGTGGACCCGGTTCTTCGCCGTCTTCGCCTCGGGGACGGGGACGAAGAGGAACATCAGCTCCTTCGACGGGAAGCTCCTGGCGACGATCACCTCGGGGTCCTCGTCGTAGAAGAGGTGCCAGCCGGTGACCGCCGACCAGAACTCGGCGAGCTTGCGGGGGTCGGCACAGTCGAAGGTGAGGTGGCGGATCTGGATCGTCATGGCCGGATCATCCTCTGCGGCCGGTCCGATGCGAAACGGGTTATTCGACGAACCCCGAGACCGTACGCGGCGTGGCCGCCGCCGCGAGGGCGACGGCCGTCTCGAGCGGCACGTCCGGGACCGAGACGTGCTCCTGACCGGCCGCGGTCATCGCGGTGACCTGGGCGAGACCGATACGGCGGTCGAAGAAGGTCTGCCTGACCCGCCAGCCGATGATGCCGTCGGTCTGCAGAGCGGTGCGCACGGCGGTGTAGGAGCCGGAGCGGACCACCAGGTAGCGGTCGGTGAGGGCGTGGCCGAGGTGCCGGTGGCGCAGCTCGGCACCGAGCATGCCGAGGGCCAGTGCGACCACCAGGACGACGACCGGGATCCACCAGATCCAGGTGTCCCCGAGGACGCCGATCAGCACGGTCGGGACGAGCGCGACCAGCGTCCAGACCACGGTGGCCACGGCCGCCCGGAACCAGTAGCGCCGGCGCGGTTTCGGGCCGTGACCGGTCAGCTCCGCGGAGAACGCGTCCTCGCCGAGGATGTCGGTGCCGACGGTCGACACGACGGACTCCGGCGCCGTCGGCAGGACCGCGGGGGAGTTGTCGTCGAGCCCGGTCGTCAGCAGGTTGAGGTCGGCGCCGCCGGCCAGCCCGATCAGCGGGCCGACGGTCGAGGTCGCGCCGCGTACCTTCGCCTCCTCCACCGTCGTCGCGCGGGTGCTGGTCAGGCCGAAGCTACGCCGCAGCGTGGTGCCCTCGCGGCCCTGCTCACGCACGACCTGGAGGTCCCACCAGCGCACCGCGTAGCCCACGCACGAGCCGACCGCCCACACCACCAGCGCCCCGAGGACCGCGATCGGAACGGCGATGAACAGCGTGCGTACGACCTCCTCGACCGGGACGCCGTTCACCTCGCCGTCGGTGACCCGGATGCCGAGGGACTCCCACGGGATGAGGTCGGAGAACGCGCCGAAGACCGCGCCCAGACCACCCATCGCGATCGCCAGGTTCTTGAGGTTGAGCGGGGCGTACTTGATCCAGGACCAGTCGAGCTTCGCGATGACCACGCCGGCTGGCTGCCTCTCCTCGGCTGAGGCGTCGCCGGGCGCCCCGTCCGTGGACGGTGTGGAGGCTGTGGACGGCGTCGAGGGAGCCGCGTGGAGCAGCTCACGCCGGAGGCGGGCCGCCGCGTCCTTGGTCAGCGAGTCGAGCATGATCTGACCCTCGTCGACCCCGGTGCCGACGTTGACCTTGGTGACCCCGAGAGCGCGGTGGATGAGGGTCGAGTTGAGGTCGACACTGCGCACCCGGTCGAGCCGGGCGGTCAGGGTGGTGCGGTTGAGCAGCCCCTTGCGTACCTCCAGATGGGTCGGCGTCACCCGATAGGTCGTGGTCAGCCACGGGACCAGACCCGCCAGGGCCGCGACGACCGCGATGCCGGCCGCGACGAGGAGACCGATGAAGACGTTGGCCTGACCGGCGCCGAAGGCACCGACCGCGGCCGGGATGACCGCCTGGCGCAGGGTCGAGAGCGGGCTGACGATCGCGGTCCAGCCGGCCAGCCGCTGCCACTCCGCGTCCGGGACGGCGGGCGGCTCCGGGACCTCGGGCGTGCTCACGTCGCGTCCTCGGGGGTCGCGGCGGTGATCGCGACCAGCTTCGCGACCACCTCGAGGGCGAGCGCGTCGTCGAGGCAGGCGATCGAGACGTTGCCGGCCGAGGAGGCGGTGGAGACCTTGACCGTACGCAGCCCGAACTGCCGCATCAGCGGCCCCTGGGTCGAGTCGACCGTCTGCACCCGGGAGAGCGGCACGATCTCGTCGACGACGGTGAGCCACCCGTGGCGTACGTGCACGGCGATGTCGGTCACCTCCCACCGGTGGATCCGGAACCGGATCGACGGCACGAAGGTCAGCCCGGGGACCGGCGCGAGGACGAAGACCACCGCGGCGAGCCAGAGGATCCAGGTCCAGAAGCCATCGGGCACCATCACCGCCGCCACGACCGCACCGACAGCAAGCGCCAGCCAGATCACGGCACCGATCGCCTCCGCCGTACGCCAGTAGGCCGGTGCTCGCTCGGAGACCTGATGGGCGGGTTCGCGCAGTCGCTGTGGTGCGTCGGCATTCACGGGCGCGAGCCTATTGGGTCGTGTCCCTTTACCGTCTGGATTTGTGATCGGCGATTACGGAGGCGTACCACGCGAACGAGTCCCGCGGTGTGCGCACCAGGGTGTCGTAGTCGACGTGCACCAGCCCGAACCGCTGGGTGTAGCCCTCCGCCCACTCGAAGTTGTCCATCAGCGACCAGCAGTAGTAGCCGGCGACGTCGATGCCGTCGGCGACCGCGCGCTCGACCTGACGCAGGTGGAGGTCGAGGTAGGCGATGCGGTCGGCGTCGCCGTCGCCGGGAGCGGTGTTGTAGGAGGCACCGTTCTCGGTGATCACGAACGGCGGGTGCTCCGGATAGCGCTGGTGCAGCGCGGTCAGCAGCTCGTGGAGCCCGTCGGGGATGACCGGCCAGCCGAAGTCGGTGGTCGGGTAGCCGGTGATCGGCGGCTGCTCGATCGGGTTCGGCGCGCCCTCGGGAGCGGCGGCCGCCGCGGTCGGGTTGTAGTAGTTGAGCCCGTAGAAGTCGAGCGGCGTGCTGATCACCTCCAGGTCGCCGTCCTGGACCGGGAAGAGCGCGGCGAGATCCTCGGGATATCTGCCCAGCAGCACCGGGTCGGCGAAGGAGTGGTTCCACAGCGTGTCCAGCAGCCCCGCGGTCGCGACGTCCCCCTCCGAGTCGGTCGCGGGCCAGACCGGCATGTGGTTGGTGGCGGTACCGACGCTGCCGGCGCCCGCGGCGCGCAGCGCCTGCACCGCCAGCCCGTGCCCGAGCAGCAGATGGTGACCGGCGGGCAGCGCGTCGAAGACCAGCTTCTCGCCGGGGGCATGGAGGCCCAGCGCGTGGCCGAGGACGGTCACCACGTTCGGCTCGTTCACCGGGCACCATTGGGCGACGCGGTCGGCCAGACGATCGGCCACCACGGCTGCGTACTCCCCGAACCGCTGCGCCGTCTTCCGGCTCAGCCAGCCACCGTGGGCGTCCTGCAGCACCTGCGGGGTGTCCCAGTGGAACAGGGTCGCCATCGGCGCGATGCCACGCTCGAGCAGCCCGTCGACGAGGCGGTCGTAGAAGTCGAGGCCGCCCCGGTTGACCGATCCCGAGCCGGTCGGCAGCACCCGGGACCAGGAGATCGAGAAGCGGTACGCATCCAGCCCGAGCCGTGCCATCAGCTCCAGGTCCTCCTCGAGCCGGTGATAGTGGTCGCAGGCCACCTCGCCGCTGCTGTTGTCGAGGATCCGTCCCGGCTCGGCGCAGAAGGTGTCCCACACCGAGGGACCCCGGCCGTCCTCGTCGGCCGCCCCCTCGATCTGGTAGGCGGCGGTGCTGGCGCCGAACTGGAAGCCGGTCGGGAGGCTGGTGCCGGGAAGCTCGCTCACGCTGCAGAGTTTGCCGCGCGGACCCCGGTCCCGTCCGCGTTTCGGCCGTGGTCGGCGTACGACTCTAGGATTGTCGATCGTGGCACTCACCATCGGCATCGTGGGACTTCCCAACGCGGGCAAGTCGACCCTCTTCAACGCTCTGACCAAGAACGACGTACTCGCGGCGAACTACCCCTTCGCCACCATCGAGCCCAACGTCGGCGTCGTCGGGGTGCCCGACGAGAGGCTGGCCGAGCTGGCGAAGATCTACGGGTCGCAGAAGCTGCTGCCGGCCACGGTGCAGTTCGTCGACATCGCCGGCATCGTGCGCGGCGCCTCGCAGGGTGAGGGTCTGGGCAACAAGTTCCTCTCCCACATCCGTGAGTCCGATGCGATCTGCCAGGTCACCCGGGTGTTCCGCGACGACGACGTCACCCACGTCGACGGCAAGGTCGAGCCCGCCAACGACATCTCCACCATCCAGACCGAGCTGATCCTCGCCGACCTGGAGACGGTCGAGAAGGCGATCCCGCGGCTGGAGAAGGAGTCGCGCAAGCAGCCTGAGCTGAAGGCCAACCTGGCCGCGGTCGTCGAGGCCAAGGAGGCCCTCGAGGCCGGCACCCCGATCATCGCCACGAAGATCGACCGCGCCCTGATCCGCGACCTGATGCTGCTCACCGCGAAGCCCTACATCTTCGTCTTCAACTGCGACTCCGACGAGCTCGCCGACGAGGCCCTCAAGGACTCGATGCGCGAGCTGGTCGCCCCCGCCGAGGCGATCTTCCTGGACGCCAAGTTCGAGTCCGAGCTCGTCGAGCTCGACGAGGACGAGGCCCGCGAGTTCCTGGCCGACGCCGGGGTCGAGGAGCCCGGCCTGGACATCCTCGCCCGCGTCGGCTTCGACACCCTCGGCCTGCAGACCTACCTCACCGCCGGCCCCAAGGAGGTCCGCGCGTGGGAGATCCCCAAGGGCGCCACCGCCCCCGAGGCCGCCGGTGTCATCCACACCGACTTCCAGAAGGGCTTCATCAAGGCCGAGATCGTCTCCTACGACGACCTCATCGCCGCCGGCTCCGTCGCCAAGGCCCGTGACCTCGGCAAGGTCCGTATGGAGGGCAAGGACTACGTCATGGCCGACGGCGACGTGGTGGAGTTCCGCTTCAACGTCTGAGCGACGGCCGTCATCGGTCGTCCCTGCACTCACGCCAACGCTGGAGGTTCCATGCCCAAGGGCTACTGGGTCAGCGTCTACCGCAACATCTCGGACCCCGAGAAGCTGGCCGCCTACGGCAAGCTGGCCCCGGCGGCCGTCGAGGCCGGCGGTGGCCGGGTCCTCACCCGTGGCAGCCGGGTCGTGGCGCATGAAGCCGGAATCGCCGAGCGCACCGTCCTGATCGAGTTCGACAGCTTCGAGCAGGCCGTCGCGACGCACGAGAGCGCCGCCTATCAGGAGGCCCTGGCCGCCCTCTCCGGCGGCGTCGAGCGCGACTTCCGCATCGTCGAGGGCCTCGACTGACCGGGACCGCCGAGCGTACGGCCGACTGCCACAGCTGAACCCTTCTATGGCACGTCGCATCGGGTTGCATCTGGCTACGGTGAGCCGTCGGCCGGTCATGATCGAAGCGCCTCCCTGGCTTCGTCGCTGTCCATGAGGTCGGCCATCGTCGTCGGGCCGGTCGAGGAGTGCGAGACCACGCGCACCGCGGCGAGGGCCGTGAGTCGGCCGGTGGCCTCGGACTGTCCGGTGCCGTGGGCTCGCAGGTGCTGCCCGGTGCGGTGGTTGCGGACAAGGATCTGCCAGTCTGCGCTCCCGATCCGTGGCGCGTGGCGGAGCAGCCCGTGCAGTCGTGGCACCCGCGCCACAGCGGCGAGGGCGGCGGTCGCGGGAGCGGAGCTCAGCGCGAGGTAGGAGCGGATCGCGAGGCTGCGGTCAAAGCCGAGCAGGACGTGGTCGGGGAAGTCCGCGCGGAGGTAGCGACGGGTTCGTCCGTCAGGGCCCTCGGCCTTGGTGCTCGTGACCAGATTCCGTACGGACTCGTGCTCGGGCGGTCGGTAGAGATCGGTCCCGACGAGGTCTGCCGTCCACGCGACGGCCGCAGGTCCGTGCTTCTCGCCGGAGCCGAGCATGACGAGAACGTCGACCTCGTCCTGGGGGCGGCTGTCGAGCTCCGCGACGAGGACCGTGCTCAGTCCGGGCGCCAGGCCCGCTCCGAGCACGACCGGGCCCGACGATGCTGCTCGAAGCGCGTCCAGATAGGCGCCCGTCGCCGAGATCTCGACCAGCGGCGTACCGTCGACAGCCTCGCCGAGATCGGGCCGCTCGATCCCGGAGGTGTTCACGACCACATCGTGCGTGCCGGCGAGCCGTGTCAACGCCGTGAGATCTCCGCGCAGGTCGACCGCGGTGTCGCCGCTGGCTCTTCGGCTCGCCGCGGTCACGGTGTGTCCGGCCCGGGTGAGTTCGCGGCGAACCACCGTCCCGACCGCGCCGCGTGCTCCCAGCAGAAGTGTCCTCACCAGATGACCTCTCTTCCGTTCCTGTGCCGTGTTCGACACATCCTCCGGGTGACGCTCCGCCGAGGCGAGTGAACTTGCAGATCCTGCAAACTGGCGGCATGGATGCGGACGTCGCGGGGATCATCGATGCCATCGGACCGAGGTTGCGGACGCTACGGACCGTGCGCGGGCTGACCCTGGCCGCGGTCGCCGAGCGGACGGGACTGTCGGTGAGCGCACTGTCCCGACTCGAGACCGGCCGCCGCCAACCGACACTCGATCTGCTCATCCCTCTGGCCGAGACGTACCGAGCGTCGCTGGATCGGATCGTCGGGGCGCCTGCGACCGGCGATCCGCGAACGCACCTCGAGCCATATCGCCATCCGAACGGTGGCTTGGCGGTTCCGCTGACCCGATATCCCGGTCGGATTCAGGTCTTCAAGCACGTGCTCGGCCCGCGCGAGCCCAGGCTCGTCTCTCACGAGGGCCACGCGTGGCTGTACGTCCTGGCAGGCACTCTCCGCCTCCTGCTCGGCGATGACGAGCATGTGCTCGCTCCGGGGGAGACCGCCGAGTTCGACCCGATGACGCCGCACTGGTTCGGGCCCGCCGACGGAAGTGGTGCTGTCGAGGTCCTGCACCTGTTCGGGCCTCGTGGCGACGCGGCCGTTCCACGGGTGAAGCAGACGGACAGCATGGCTGAGGATGCCCTCTCCGGTTCTGAGGCGTGACAACTCCGGGGCGCCGCGACGTATTTTCCGTTTTCGACGTCGACGGCTGACGAGCCGCGGCTACTCTCGGCCGAGGTCTGGTTTGACGGAGTGGAGCTGCGATGGTTGGCCAGGTTGAGGTGATGTGGATCGTCGCGATCATGGCGCTGTGGTGGGTGCCGACGATCGTCGCGCTGGTCCTGATCGGCCGAAGTATCGCTGCCCGGGGGCGCATGAGTGGGCTGGACGTCCTCGACATCGTGATGGTGCTGGTCTTCAGCTGGGCCGGTGCCCTGGTCTACTTCCTCATCGCGTTCCTGCGTCATCGCCGGGAGTCTGGACCCGTGGTCGCCGGGTCACCGGCGATCGTGGAGAGCGAGACGACCTTGCAACGGGTCGACGAGGCGTACGCACGGGCCTGGGCCGAAGCGCGTACGGCCGCCGACGACGACCTCATCGACGCGCTCCACCAGGCGAAGCTCGGGCCGAGCTGGACCGAGCCGGGCCGGCCGCGGGCGGACCTGCTGTTCGCCATCTGGCGGGCGGGCGCGACACCGCGGTCCGCCTCGAGGCAGCTTCGCGATGCGCTCGGCTCTCGGTCCGGGCGTGCAGGCGCGTAGAGCGCTGAGGTGCTTGACCCGGGCGGGAACCAGGAGAACTCTGGAGGGATGACAAGCCGTGCCGTAGATGACTCGCGTTCGCTGCTGACGCTCGGCCGGGTGGACTCGGTGCGAGTCCAGGTCGGTTATCGGGCCAGCCCGGACCAGCGGGTGGATCGGCATTACCTGCTCGACCTGTCCGTCCCGGAGCCGGAGGGCGAGAACGTCCTCGAGGAGAGAGCGATCCTCGCCGCACTGGAGCCGGTCCTGTACGCCGGCGCCGACGCGCGTCGCCACTATTCGCTCCACCAGCACCGTTGGCACACCAGCTGGGGCGCGAGTCCGGGCGCCCTCGAGATCGGGCTGCTGGTGAACACCGGGCCCCGGACCACGGCCCTCTCGGAGGCGTCGTACGACGGTGTGACCCGCGCCTTCCGCGACGTGATGGAGGTGGTCGGCCAGCCGGAGCGGACGCCGACCTCACGGGAGTCGGCGGTCCAGCGCTCCCGAATCGCGGCTGCGACGGCGTACGCCGTGGACCCGGACGCCCTCTCGCTCCGCGCGGAGGAGCATCACCCGGCAGACGACTCCTGGACGATCACTCTGCGCTCGACCACGGGGGAGGAGTACGACGTGGTCGTCGGCTTCGTCGAGGGGTACGCCGGTTCGGTGTCGGTGCGGCACGCACACCGGATCGAGGCGTCCGACTCCATCGGCCCCGAGTGACCTGCAGCCATGAGGCCGAGTCGGCCAGCACAGTCATCGAGTGGGAGACGGAGGTCGGTGAGCATCTCGGGCACCACCCAGCCCGTTGTCGCCCATGCGGACGAGCCCGACCTCGCGGTGCTCCATCGGGACCTACGTGAGGCCTGCGGACCTTGTGCGGCGCGGCCCTCATGGGCGTGCTGCCGCGCTCCTGATCAGTTCCGGAGCGCCGCGACCGGGAGGCGGGCTGCGGCCCACTCGGGATAGCCGTCCTCGAGCCTGACGGCGTCGCGCCCGGCCGCCTGAAGGGTGCGGACGGCGTCGTCGGCGTAGACGCAGTAGGGCCCGCGGCAGTAGGCGACGACGGTGGCGCCGTCAGGCAGCTCGGCCAGGCGGCTGCGCAGCTCGGTGTTCGGGATCGAGAGGGCTCCGCGGACGTGGCCGGCGTCGTACTCGGGACGAGGGCGGACGTCGAGGACGACCACGTCGCCGGCGCGAAGGCGCTTGCGCAGCTCGTCGCGGGTGATCGTGGTGAGCTCGTCGCGGTTGCCGAGATAGGCGCCGGCCACGCGATCGAGCTCGGCGACGTGCTGGGCCGCGGTCTCGCGCAGCGTTCGCCAGAGCGCGAGGACCGTCGGGCTGGCGAGCGAGTAGAAGATCCGATTGCCGTCGCGCCGCGAGGTCACGAGCCCGGCGCGCAGCAGTCGCTGCAGGTGCTGGGAGGTGTTGGCGATGGACTGCCCGATCTCACCGGCCAGGTCCTCGACCGGGCGCTCTCCCTGGGCCAGGACGTCAACCAGCTCGGCGCGACGCCCGTTGGCGAGGGCCTTGGCTGCTTCGGCGAGCGTGTCGTAGAGCGCGTCCTTGGCCTTGCGGTCACCCATGATCGCCTCCTCGTACGACGTGCGCCGGGCGGCGTGCGTCGATCAAGTATTCAAGATTTTTCTTGACAAGGCAAGGGCGCAGGCGTTCCATCTATTCAAGAGATAGATTGAATAGGAGGTGGTCGACATGGCCGTCGACACCCACGAGCTGGAAGCGAAGGTCCAGCAGATGTACCGGGAGGTCGCGCTGCATCCTGACGCGGGCTTCCACTTCGAGCTCGGGCGAGGCCTGGCCGAGTCCGTCGGCTACGACCCGGCCCGGCTCGACCTCGTGCCCGCCGACGCGGTGGCCTCCTTCGCCGGCGTCGGACACTTCTTCGACTTTGCCGATCCCCGAGCGGGCGAGACCCTCCTCGACCTCGGCAGCGGGTCCGGCATGGACGTCTTCTACGCGGCGACGCTGGTCGGCACCAGCGGCAAGGTGATCGGTGTGGACTTCACCCCCGAGCAGCTGGCCAAGGCCCGTCGTCTCGCCGCCGGCCACGCCGACGCCGTCGAGTTCCGGGAAGGACGCCTCGACGACCTTCCGGTCGAGGACGGCACCGTCGACTGCGTGATCTCCAACGGCGTGATCAACCTCTGCCCGGACAAGGCCCTCGTCTTCGCCGAGGCCGCCCGCGTGCTCCGGCCGGGAGGGCGGCTGGCGCTCGCCGACATCGTGACCGACGTACCGCTGGCCGAAGGCATCGTGTGCAACGCCGACCTCTGGGCGGCCTGCATCGGCGGCGCCGCCCAGGTCGACGACTACGTCGCCGCGATCGAGAAGGCTGGGCTCGTGGTCGCGTTGATGCGCCGCAACCGCTACGGCTTCCTGTCGGCAGGAGCCCAGGGTGCTGCGAAGACGTACGGCGTCAAGAGCATCTCGCTCCTGGCCAGCAAGCCGGTGGAGCCGTGAACACGCCGTGGCGTCGGCGCGAGGCGCCCGCCCTCCTCGTGGTGCTCAGGGCGCTGCCGAGGGATGATCGACAGCGGAGCGTCCACCCGGGAGGCCGGTAGTGATCAACGACCTGGTGACCGCCGTGCCCGACTCCGGGCTCGGCAACAACGCCTACCTGGTCGATCTCGGCGACGGTGCGGCGCTCGCCGTCGATGCCTGCCGCGACCTCCGGGCGCTGCGCGCGGAGGCCGGCCGGCGTGGCCTGCGGATCACCCATGCCGCCGACACCCATCTGCACGCTGACTTCCTCTCCGGAGCCGTCCAGCTCGCCGCCGACGAGGGTGCCCAGGTGCTCGCCTCGAAGGCAGGCAGACGAACGTTCGAGCACACCGCGCTCGAGGACGAGCAGGAGATCGCCCTGAACGGCGGGCTGATCCTTCGCGCGCTCGCCACCCCTGGACACACCGACGAGCACCTGTCCTTCGCCCTGCTCGACGGTGATCTGACACTCGGGGTGTTCACCGGCGGCTCCCTCATCGTGGGGTCGGCCGCCCGCGTCGACCTGGTCGACCCCGCGCGCACCGAGAGCCTGGCGCGGGCGCAGTTCCGATCCGTACGTCGCGTCGCCGCGCTCGGCGACGACGCGGCGCTGTGGCCCACCCATGGCGGGGGCTCGTTCTGCTCGGCAGCGGCCACGGGCACCTCGACCAGCACGATCGGGAAGGAGCGGCTCAGCAACCCGCTGCTGGCGCTCGACGAGGACGGATTCGTGCAGGCGCTGCTCGCTTCGCACGGGACGTACCCGACCTACTTCCGGCGCCTGGGCGAGCGCAACCGGCGCGGGCCGGCCGTCGTCGGTGGGCGGCCCGCGCTCGAGGCGCTTCCGCCGCGGGTCGTGGCGGACGGGCAGCGGCATGGTGTCGTCGTCGTCGACGTACGTCCGGTCGCGGCGTTCGCCGCTGCTCACCCCCAGGATGCGCTGTCGATCCCGCTGCGGAGTGCCTTCGTGAGCTGGCTGGGGTGGCTGGCACCGCACGACCGGCCGATCATCGTGCTGCGGGACGCGGACCAGGACCCCGACGAGATCCTCTGGCAGGCGCTGAAGATCGGCTACGAGAACATCGCCGGTGAGGTCGACGGTGGGCTCCCGGCATGGCAGGCCGCCGGGCTTCCCACTGCCTCTCTCGCGCTCACCGACGGCGTCGGTGTGAACGAGATGCGGGTGCTCGACGTCCGTCAGGAACGCGAGTACGTCGCCGGTCATGTTCCCGGAGCCCTGCACCTCGAGCTCGGGGTTGTCGAGGAGGCGGCCACCACGCTCGCCGACGTGCCGACCCTGGTGATGTGCGGTCACGGGGAACGCGCCATGAGTGCGGCGAGCATCCTGCAGCGGCACGGCTTCACGCAGCTGACGGTCCTGGACGGTGGCCCCGAGTCCGTGGTGACGGAGCCCGTCGGGTGACCGGCGATCTCGGCACTGCGCCACGGCTCGGCCTGCGTGCCAACGTGGCGCAGTTCTCGCTGCTGGTCGTCGTCAACGCGCTTGTCGGCGGGATGCTCGGCCAGGAGCGTACGGTCCTCCCGCTGCTGGCCGAGGACGTGTTCGGGGTCGCGTCCTACACGGCGGCCCTGACCTACATCCTCGCCTTCGGTCTCGCGAAGGCCGCGACCAACTATCTCGCCGGTATCTGGTCCGAGCGCCACGGTCGCAAGCCGGTCCTCGTCGCGGGATGGCTGGTCGCGCTGCCGGTGCCGCTCCTGCTGATCTGGGCGCCGAGCTGGTGGATCGTCGTCGGTGCCAACGTGTTGCTCGGCATCAGCCAGGGCCTCACCTGGTCGACCACCGTCATCATGAAGATCGACCTCGTCGGCCCCCGCCGACGGGGTCTCGCCCTGGGCATCAACGAGTCCGCCGGGTATCTGGCCCTCGCCGCCACCGCGCTGCTGACCGGCCGGATCGCCGCCGACGCCGGGCTCCGGCCCGAGCCGTTCCTGGTCGGCGTCGCGTACGCCGCCCTCGGGCTCGGACTCTCGACCTTGGCCGTCCGCGAGACCCGGGGTCACGCAGACCGCGAGGCGGGCCAGGGGGAGCCGCCCGAGGGTCCGATGAGCGACCGCGAGGTGCTCGTCCGTACGTCCCTGCGCGACCCGGCGCTGTCCTCGGCCAGCCAGGCGGGCCTGGTGAACAACCTCAACGACGGTCTGGCCTGGGGCCTGTTCGCGGTCCTGTTCGCCTCGGCTGGGCTCGGCATCGGTCACGTCGGCCTGCTCGTGGCGGCCTACCCGGCCGTGTGGGGCCTCGGTCAGCTCGCCACCGGCGCGCTCTCGGACCACTGGGGACGCAAGCCGCTCATCGTCGCCGGCATGCTGGTCCAGGCCGCGGCCCTGGGCCTGGTCGCTGCGGTCGGCTCGGCGGCGTGGTGGCTCGTCGCGGCGGTGCTGCTCGGCCTGGGCACCGCCATGGTCTATCCGACACTTCTGGCGGTCATCGGCGATGTCGCGCATCCCTCGTGGCGGGCACGCGCCGTCGGGGTCTACCGGCTGTGGCGGGATCTCGGGTTCGCGGTCGGAGCGCTGCTGGCCGGGGTCCTCGCGGACCTGTGGGGTGTCCGGGGTGCGGTCTGGGCCGTCGCCGCCGTCACGGCCGCGTCCGGTCTCGTGGTCGTGCTGCGGATGCCGGAGACGCATCGGCCCGCCGCACTCCGGTAGCGGCCTGCCGGCTACAGCCAGGGCCGCCGTCCCGGCCCGGTCGGATGGATCCCGGTGACGCCCATGACGACGGAGTACAGGCTCGTCTCCGCGGTGATGAAGAGGCGGTTGCGCTTGGCGCCGCCCCAGGAGATGTTGGCAACCGCCTCGGGGACGTTCAGGCGGCCGATGAGGGTGCCGTCGGGGTCGTAGCAGTGCACACCGTCGGTCATCGCGGCGACCCACAGGCGGCCACCGTCGTCGAAGCGGATGTTGTCGAAGCGGGCACCCTCGCGGGCTCCGGCCTCTGCGAAGACCTGCTCCTCGGAGAGGGTGCCGTCCTCGCGTACGTCGAAGACCCAGATCTTGCCGGCGCGGGTGTCGGAGACGAAGAGCTGCCGCTCATCGGGGGAGAAGACCAGGCCGTTCGGCGCCCCGAAGCAGTCCGCCGCCAGGCTCACCTCGCCGGTGACCGGGTCGATCCGGTAGACGTTGTTGGCTCCGATCTCGCTCTCGGCGCGATATCCCTCGTAGTCGCTGGTGATGCCGAAGTCGGGGTCGGAGAACCAGATCGAGCCGTCCGACCTCACGGTCGCGTCGTTGGGGCTGTTCAGCCGCTTGCCCTGCCAGCGGTCGGCCAGCACGGTGATCGTGCCGTCGTGCTCGGTCCGGGTCACCCGGCGGTTGCCCTGCTCGCAGGTGATCAGCCGGCCCTCGCGGTCGAGGGTGTTGCCGTTGGTGTGTCCGGCGGTACGACGGAAGATCGCCACGTCGCCGGTCTCCTCGTCCCAGCGCAGCATCCGGTCGTTCGGGATGTCGCTCCAGACGACCTGGCGCCAGGCGGGCACGTAGATCGGTCCCTCGGCCCAGCGGCAGCCGGTGAACAGGACCTCCAGTGCTTCGTCGCCGTTCATGCACCGCCCGGTGCGGAACCGCTCGTCGAGCATCTCGTACAGGCCAGGGCGCTCATCGCTCATGGAATCCTCATCGTCTCGTGGTCGAATCTGAATCGGCGTATATCGAAGACTGCAAGATGAGATATGGTCCTGGCAAGATATTTCCGAACGGAGATGCTGTGGATCAGATCGATCGCGAGCTGCTGGCCGAGCTCCAGCGCGACGCCACCCAGTCCTACGCCGCGCTCGGCCAGGCCGTCGGCCTCTCCGCCGGGGCCGCCCACGAGCGCGTGCGCAAGCTGCGCGAGGCGGGCGTCATCCGGCGCACCAGCGCCGAGGTGGACCCGGCCGCGGTGGGCAGCGGCGTCCTGGCGTACGTCATGGTCGACTCGACCTCCTGGATGGGCGACTCCGCGGAGGCGTTCGCCGCGCTCCCGGAGATCGTGGAGGCTCATGTCATCGCGGGCAGCGCCTCCGTGCTGGTCAAGGTCAGGACGGCGACGACCGAGCAGCTGCAGGACGTGCTGCGCCGGATCTACGCCATCGACGGGGTCAGCGGGACGCAGGCGACGGTGGTCCTGGAGACCTTCTTCGAACGCCCGCTCTCACCGCTGACCCCGCACCCGGCCTGAGGTCAGGCGGGCACCTTGTCCAGGAACCCGCGTACGTCCAGGATCCGCTGGTCCGCGTCGACGACGACCACGTCGAAGCCGATGATCAGGGGCTCCTCGCCGGCCGGGCCCAGCCCCCACTGGAATCGGGCCTGCTGGTGATGGGCGTCGGCCTCGCCGACCTGGGTGAACACGAAGCCGGGGAACTGCGCGCGTACGGCCTGGATGGTCGCTCCAACCGCGTCGCGACCCTCGACCTCGGCGAGCGGATCGACGTAGACGCAGTCGTCGGACCAGTGCTTGGCCAGCAGCTCGGTGAGCTCCTCGTCGGTGGCGTTCCAGGTGTCGAGGTAGCGCGTCACGATGTCGTTCATGGTGTCTTCCTTCTCTCGGATCGGGGTGCCAGGAGAAGGTTCGCCGCCGCCCGGTGCGCCGGTCGATAACCTCTGAGGTCATGGTCGCCCCGGCGTCGGCTTGGCTAGCCTCGTGGCCATGACCTCAACCGCGGCCCCACCGTCATCGTCGGTCGGCAGCGAGCTTCGCCGCTGGCGGGAGCTGCGGTCCCTGAGCCAGCTCGCGCTCGCCACCCAGGCCGAGGTGAGCACCCGGCACGTGAGCTACGTCGAGAACGGCCGGTCCCGGCCGACGCCGGAGATGATCGTGCGGCTGGCCGAGGTGCTGCGGGTGCCGATGGCCGAGCAGAACCGACTCCTGCTCGCCGGTGGGTTCGCTCCTCGCTACCCGCACCGCGCGACCGACGACGACGCGCTGGCCCCGGTGATGGCGGGCCTTCGTGGCCTGCTGGACGCCCACGCGCCGTACCCGGCCCTGCTCCTCGACGACCGCTGGGACGTCGTCGACGCCAACCGGTCCGTCGACGCGCTGCTCGTCGGCTGCGACCCCAGCCTGCTCGAGCCTCCGTTGAACGTCATCCGGCTCTGCCTGCATCCGCGGGGGATCGCCCCGCGGATCCGCAACCTTCCCGTCTGGCGTGCCCACCTGCTCCATCAGCTCGGCCGGCGCATCACGCACACCGGTGGCGACCCGGCGCTGGTCGCGCTCCGGGACGAGGTCACCGCCTATCCCGGCGACGATGTGCCGCCTGCCCGGCCCCTCGCCGATCCTGTCGTCCCGCTGGAGATCGAGATGGGTGGCGACATCCTCCGCTTCTTCAGCGTCGCCAGCCAGATCGAGAGCGCCTCCGACGTGACGCTCCACGGCCTCCATCTGGAGACCTTCGTCCCCGCCGACGACCGGACGCGGCGGCTGCTCAGCCCTTGACCAGCCGCATCGTCTGGTGCGAGAGCACCCGGCTCACGGCGGGCAGGCGCGAGATCGTCCCGAGGATGAGCGCTTCGTACGCCTCCGGGTCGGCGACCTGGACACGCAGGTAGTAGTCGGGCTGACCGAGCATGCGGCGCATCTCGGTGACCTCGGGGATGGCGACGGCGGCGGTCTCGAAGTCCTCGATGGTCTTGCCGTCGTTGACCGCGATGTCGATCGCGACGATGACCTCGAACCCGCGTCCGCCGCTCTTCGGGTCGATGCGGGCGTGGTAGCCCTTGATCACCCCTTCGCTCTCCAGGCGCTGCACCCGGCGCAGGCACGGAGCCGGGGTGAGGCCGACCCGGCGCGCCAGCTCGGCGTTGCTCAGTCGGGCGTCTTCTTCGAGTTCGGCAATGATTGCTCGATCCAGGTCGTCGATCGCATGATCATTGCGCATGCGGGCACTTTAGCATCGTCAATGGGCAACCCATGAACGTCCGAACTTGCCTAGGCTTGCGGCATGCAGGTCATGGAGATGGAGACGGCGTTCCGGGAGCCCGTGGGCACCCGTGAGGAGCTCGCTGCCGGCTGGCGGAGCGTGCTTCCCGCCTGTGTTGCCGTGGTGCCGCTGGGGCTGGCGCTCGGCGTGCTCGTGGTTCACTCCGGGCTCGCCTGGTGGTGGGCGCCGGTGCTCGGGGCGATCGTGTTCGCGGGCACCATGGAGTTCCTGCTGGTCGGCCTGCTGGCCGCCACCGCACCCCTGGCGCAGATCGCCGTCAGCACCCTGCTGGTGAACTTCCGCCACGTCTTCTACGCGATCTCGTTCCCGCTGCACCGGGTGCACGGCGCCGGATGGAAGGCCTACAGCACCTTCGCGCTCACCGACGAGGCCTACGCACTCACCGTGACGCCGGAGTCCGCCGGCTGG
The DNA here is from genome assembly GCF_042798275.1 of Nocardioides sp. NPDC057767. Lineage (NCBI taxonomy): Bacteria > Bacillati > Actinomycetota > Actinomycetes > Propionibacteriales > Nocardioidaceae > Nocardioides > Nocardioides sp. NPDC057767. Next base: position 57,893 of record NZ_JBHVKJ010000020.1, read on the forward strand.
TCGAGGGCCCGGATCATCGGCATCCAGGCGTTCTTCCATGTCGCCTGGGTGATCTGTGTGGCCGCCGGCGCCGGGCTTGGCTCGCTGATCCCGCCGCAGGTCGTCGGGCTCGAGTTCGCCGTCACCGCGCTGTTCGTGGTGCTCGGGCTCGAGGCGTACAAGGTCCGTCGGTCGCTGCCGGTCCCGGCGCTCGCGCTCGGCTGCGCGCTCGTCGCTGCTTTGATCTCGCGCGAGAACATGCTGCTGATCGCGATGGGCATGTTCGTCGCCGCGCTAGTCGGTTCGTACGCCCTCGCCGCGCGGAGGAGCCGTCGTGCCTGATCCCTGGTACGTCCTGTCCGGCATCGCCGTCTCCGCGGCTGTCACCTGGGGGCTCCGTGCGGTCCCGTTCGCCGTGCTGGCGCCGCTGCGGCACAGCGTGCTGATGGCCCACATCGGCGAGCGGATGCCCGTCGGGATGATGGTCATCCTCGCCGTCTACACCGTTCGCGACACCGACCCCGTCGTCCTCGCGTCGGCCGGCCCGGCCGCCCTGGCCCTGATGCTCACCATCGGCCTGCACCTGTGGCGCGGCAGCATGACGCTGAGCATCTTCGCCGGGACCGCTGCGTACGTCCTGGTCACCTCGGTCATTGCGGCCTGAGTTCCGGTCGTTTCCAGTCGATGCGTCGGATCGCGGCTACGGTGACCGCATGACTGTGGAGAACGAGGCCAGGAAATCGCGCCAGCGAGGCGACGGACGCAACGGGTTCGAGCGCTTCGTGGAGGTGGTGACCTCCGTGGTCAGCCATGCGCCGTTCTTCTACGTGATCGTGGTCGTCCTGCTGGCGTGGGCGGTGAGCTTTCCGTTCTGGTCCTCCAGCACCAAGTGGGAGCTCGCGGTGCACACGGGCTCATCGGTCCTCTCGCTGCTGTTGCTGGTGCTGCTCCAGAACGCCGGGCGACGCTCGGAGGAGGCTTCGCACGAGAAGCTCAACGTCATCGCCTCGGCCCTCTCCGATCTCATGGAGTCGCGGGCCCGCGACGACGAGGACCTCGCCGATTCGGTGCGCATCCTGCGCGAGGCCGTGGGCCTCGAGGAACGGCACTGACCGCTAGTTGATGATCTCGGCGTCGTCGCCCATGGCGGCGAGGCGGTCGCGCCACCCGAATCCTGTGGGTCGTGCGTCGATGTTCGACCCGGTGGCGTGCAGGATCTCGACGCCGAGTGCCGAGATCTGCTCGACGACCTCGTCGGTCGGGTCGGCGTCGGTGACGACGCCCGCGACCTGGCCCCAGGGAAGCACGCGGTAGGGGGAGGCGGCGCCGATCTTCTCCGAGGAGGCGAGGACGTACGTCTCGGCAGCACGCCCGGCCAGGGCGCGCTTCATCGCGGCGTCCTCGGCGTCGCCGGTGGTGAGTCCGGCTTCGGGGTGGACGCCGGTGACGCCGATGAGACAGAGGTCGGCGGAGACGTTCTGGGCGGCCTCGACGGCCGCGGCACCGCAGGCGACGGCGGAGTGCTTGAAGACTCGGCCGCCGAGGAGGAAGAGGTCGGCGCTCGGGTGCTGGAGGAGGGCCGAGGCGACCGTCGGACTGTTGGTGATGACGGTGCACTCCAGGTCCGCCGGGAGCGCCTGGGCGACGGCGAGCGCGGTGGTGCCGCCGTCGAGGATGAGCGTGCTGCCGGGACGTACGAGGCCGGCGGCCGTGGCGGCGACCGTCCGTTTGGCGTCGGGCTCGACGGTGTGGCGCGCGGTGTAGTCGACGACCGCCGGGGAGACGGGCAGCGCGCCACCGTAGACGCGCTGGCACAACCCTTCGGCGGCCAGGTCGCGCAGGTCACGGCGGATGCTGTCCTCCGAGATGCCCAGCTCGGTTGCCGCGTCCTTGGCCACGATCTTGCCTGTTTCTTCCAGAAGACGCAGGAGATGAGCGCGGCGCTGCCCAACAAGCATGCACGTTCCTTTCTGTTCTTGCACATTATTGCATGTACGCTGCCGCTGTGACGACAACGAAAGCCGACCCGCGACCTGGTGTCGACGTCCCGGACCATCGCGGCCGCACCGGCCTCGATCGCACCGGACGGGACCTGACCCGCAACCCCGACGTCGTGGTCCGAGACGTCGAGCTGACCTCGCAGGGGTGGCACGTGCTCAGGCGCACCACCTTCGACTTCCGCCGTCGCGACGGGCGCTGGGAGACACAGCAGCGCGAGACGTACGACCGCGGGAACGGAGCCGTGCTCCTTCCCTACGACCTCGAGCGCGAAACGGTCCTGCTGACGCGGCAGTTCAGGTATCCGGTCTACGTCAACGACCATCCCGACGGTCTTCTCGTCGAGGCTGCCGCGGGGCTGCTGGACGCCGACGACCCGGTCACCGCCGTTCGGCGGGAGAGTGCCGAGGAGCTCGGCGTCAGCCTCGGCGAGGTCGACCACGTCTTCGATGCGTACATGAGCCCGGGGTCGGTGACCGAGCGACTCCATTTCTTCGCAGCCGCCTACTCACCGCAGAGTCGCACCGGTGAGGGAGGCGGGGTCGCCGAGGAGGGCGAGGACATCGAGGTGCTCGAGCTCGACTTCGCCGACGCGCTGGCGATGACCCGCGACGGCCGGATCATGGACGGCAAGACCATCATGCTCGTGCAGTGGGCCGCTCTCGACGGCCCGTTTCGACCAGTGGCCGGAGCGTCCGCTCCGCTGCCGTGACGTGATGGAATCAGGGGAGCGGCGCCACAGCGGACGCCTGATGCGGGAAGGGCGAGGATGACCGGTTCGTTCTGGTGGGACCTGCTGATCGGCATCGCCGCGGCCCTGCTGCTCACCTGGCTGTGCCTCGTCGCGGCGCTGCTCGTCGTCCGCCCGCGCGGCGACCTGCTGCGCGAGGCCCTGCGGATCCTGCCCGACGTCGTGCGGCTGCTCCGGCGGCTCGCGGCGGACAGGACGATGCCCCGCGGCGTACGGATCAGGCTCGGGCTGCTGATGGTCTACCTGGCTCTGCCGATCGATCTGGTGCCCGACTTCATCCCGGTGCTGGGCTACGCCGACGATGCGATCATCGTCGCCGCCGCGCTGCGCGGCGTCGTCCGCCGGGCCGGGATCGACGCGGTGCGGGCACAGTGGCCGGGCACCGAGGACGGCTTCGCGGCACTGGTGCTGATCGCCGGGCTCGACCGCTCGGTCAGTCGTGGAACCGGGCGCCCTTGACGATGCGGTCGACGGCGTTGCGGGGACCACGGAGGGCGATCCCGACGAGGTCGAGGTCGGCCGCCGGGACCGCGGCGACAGCGGCTCGATTGGCCTCGTCGTGTCCGGTGCCGAACAGCTCGCGGGTGTAGATGGCGAGCGCGACGTCGTCCCGGGCGGCGGCCCTGCCGCGAGCCTTGCCCAGCAGGCCGGAGTCGGCGCTCATGACCATCACCGGCTGACGCAGCATGGGCAGGTACTCGGTGGCGTCGCCGTCGCGGTAGGCCTCGCCGACGAGGCCGGGGGAGCTGGTCGCGATCCCCGACATCAGGAACGCGGTCACGTTGAGCTCCTGCCAGGGCTCGAGGTCCTCGTTGAGCACGACCACCACCTTCGTGTCGAAGCGTGGGGAGGTCGCGGGGTCTTCCGAGGTCAGCTGTGCCGTCATGGTCGAAGTCTCCGCCGTCGTCCGCAGCCAGGTCTTGTACGTTTCTTGCATGGTCGATCACGTGCGCGCCTGGCATCCCGAGGTGCCGTCGCTGCGCGAGGTCTACCACGCTGATTTCGACCACTCCTACCCGATGCACACCCATGACGACTGGGCGGTGATGCTGGTCGACGACGGCGCGGTGGTCTACGGCCTCGATCGCGACGACCACCATGCCGTTCCCGGAGCGCTGACCCTGCTGCCGCCCGGGGTGCCGCACGACGGCCACTCGGCGATCGAGGGGAAGGGTTATCGCAAACGAGTGCTCTACCTCGATCCGGACTGGTTGCCGGCGGGTGCTCAGGGCCTTGCCGTGCGCCGGCCGACGCTCGCGGCTGCGGCACCGCTCGCGGCTGCCCGGCACGTGCACGCGGCGCTGCAGGACCCCGGTGATCTGATGGCGGCCGAACACTGGCTGCTGACCATCCGCGACGAGGTGCTCACGCACCTCGGAAGCCCCGCGCCGAGGCTTCGCGACGCACCGTTGGCCAGGCGTCTGCGGGCGCTCCTCGACGACCGGCTGACGGAGTCGTTCACGATCGCCGCGGCCGCCGCCGAGCTCGACACCCATCCCAGCCATCTGGTCCGGGTGTTCTCGCAGACCTACGGCATCGCTCCGCACAAGTATCTGGTCGGTCGCCGCGTCGATCTCGCCCGCCGGCTGCTCGTGGACGGCCACCGTCCCGCCGAGGCGGCTGCGCTGGCGGGATTCCATGACCAGGCCCATCTCACCCGCCACTTCCGCCGCATCCTCGGCGTGACGCCGGCGACCTTCGCCGCCTGAGCCGGGCCGTAGGCTGGGCTGATGGCCGAGCGGTTCGAGCGGGAGAGCGTGGTCGCGTTCCGGCTGGCGTCACACCATCTCGACGTCCGGCTGGGTGAGGGCGATCTCCTCGCGGCCGCGGGACGGTGCGGCATCCAGGACTCGCCACCGGGATCGGCGTTGCTGGCGCTGCATGCGCGGGTGGATGGGGTCGCCGCCGGGACGGTCGCCCGAGCGATCGAGGACAGGAGCATGCTGCTGACGTGGAGCATGCGCGGTGCCCCCTACCTCGTCCCGGCCGCCGAGGCCGGCGTCTTCACGACCGGGGTCCTTCCTCCGTCGGAGACGGTGTTACGGCACTTCGTGCCGGGTGTCGAGCAAGCCGTCGACCGACTCGGGCTGAGCCTCACCGAGGCGGTCGACATCGTCGCCGCGGCGGCACGTGAGGTCCTGCCAGGGCGAGGGCTGGCGATCAGCGAGCTCGGTGTCGAGGTGTCCCAGGTGATCACGCCCCGACTGACGGCACCGCAGCGAGAGGTCTGGATCGAGGAGGGGCCGTACGCCGAGGGTCAGCCCATCGGGGAGGCGGTCGTGCGCTTCTGTGTCCGTGTGCTCGCGCTGCGACGGATCGTCTGTCTCGCGACGCGAGCCGAGAACAAGGCGCCGTTCGTGCTGACCGAGGAGTGGCTCGGCCACCCGGTCGCGGAGGCAGACCCCACGGCATCGCGCGCCGAGCTGCTCCGGCGCTACCTGCGCTGCTACGGGCCGTCGACCCGAGGCGACTTCGCGGCGTGGCTCGGAGTGCGGGCGGGTGATGTCGATCCCTGGTGGGGTTGCCTCGAGGACGAGCTGGAGGAGGTCGACGTCGGCCGGTCGGCATGGGTCCTGGCCACCGACCTCGACACCCTCCGAACCTCGACCATGCCCTTCGGGGTGCGGCTGCTCCCGCCGCGAGACCCCTACACGCAGCTGCGTGACCGGGAGACCATCGTCGACAAGGCGCATCACCGCGACATCTGGAGGACGGCAGGCGACCCCGGAACCGTCCTCGCCGAGGGTGAGATCGTCGGAACCTGGCGCCCACGCAAGCGCGGACGTGAGCTGCGCATCGACCTGACGACCTTCGAGGCGTCGAGCCGAGCGCGGAGGGAGGCACTCGCGGCAGAGGCGGAGCGTGTCGCCCCGCTCCGGGAGGCGTCCTCCGTCACGGTGGACTTCGCCAGGTAATAGCCGTGCGCGCGGCGCGCTGATGGTGCTGAATAGGCCTATGTCGTCATCGCCCCGCGTCGTCGTCTGCGGCCCCGCGTCCTGGAACCACCTGATCGACCTCGACCGTCTGCCCGAACCGGTGCCCCACATGCAGTTCGCGCGGCGGTCGTGGCACACGATCGGCGGCACCTCGGCGGGCAAGGCGCTGCACCTGGCCGGGCTCGGCATCGACGTACGTCTGTGGGCTCCTCTCGGCACCGACGAGGACGGCGAGCGACTGCGGCAGCGGCTCGAGAAGGCGGGGGTCGTCGTGGAGACGATCGTCAGCGAGCAGACCGAGCGGCACGTCAACCTCATGGCCGACGGGGGCGGCCGGGTCTCGTTGTACGTCTCGACCCCCTCGACCCCGTCCGCCGAGGCGGTCGATGCGGCGGCGTGTGCGGTCGCCGAGGCCGACCTCGCGGTGATCGACCTGAGCGAGCTCGGCCGGATGGTGCTCGAGGCGATGCCGTCGCCGCGCATCCCGCTTTGGATGGATCTGCACGACTACGACGGTGCCACCGCCTTCCACGAGCCCTTCCTGCGGGCGGCGGCAGGCGTGTTCATGAACGACGACGGCACCGAGGACCCGTGGGGGCTGATGGCCTCGTGCCTCGACCGCGGTCCCGGCCTCGCCGTCTGCACCCTCGGGGCGAAGGGAGCGATCGCGCTCGAGGCGGACGGGACCCGGCACGAGGTCGCCGCGACACCGGCCACCGTCGTCGACACCAACGGTGCAGGCGACGCCTTCATGGCGGGCTTCCTGGCCGCGCGGCTGCGTGGGGAGCCGGTGGACGTCGCCCTTCGTGCCGCCGCCGACCAGGCCCGGGTCGCGATCGAGACCGAGCACCTCCACCCAGCGCTCGGTTGATCACGCCGGACGGGCCGGCACCCTGGGGATGAGAAGCCGCCCGGCTCAGAACGGGTAGCGCGCCGGCTCACCCCGCATGGTGATCCACCGGGTCTCGGTGAACGCCTCGATGTTCGCCTCGGCGCCGCCGAACCGGGACCCGGTGCCGGACGCGCGTACGCCACCGAACGGCGCGTTGGCCTCGTCGTTGACGGTCTGGTCGTTGATGTGGACGATGCCGGTCGGGATCTGCTCCGCCACCGCGAGGCCACGCATGACGTCCTTGGTGACGATGCCCAACGACAGGCCGTACTCGCTGGCCCCCGCGAGCTCGATCGCGTCCTCGACCGACTCGACCTTGGTCACCGGAGCGACGGGGCCGAAGACCTCTTCCGCGTACGCCGGCGCGGTCAGCGGGACGTCCGAGAGGACGGTGGGCCGGTAGAAGAGATCCTCGTAGGTGCCGCCGGCCGCGACCTTGGCACCGGCATCCGCCGATGCCGTGACCAGGCCGTGGATCTTGTCGCGCTGACCGGCGTCGATGACGGGACCGAGAGCGACCTGGTCGGTGGCGGGATTGCCGACCGGCAGGTGGCTGGCCTTCTCGGCGAGGGCTTCGACGAAGTCGTCGTAGATGCCGGCAGCGACCAGGTGCCGGCCGGTCGTCATGCAGATCTGGCCCTGGTGGAAGAACGAGCCCCACGCTGCCAGGTTGACGGCGGCCTCGACGTCGGCGTCGTCGAGGACCAGCAGCGCGGAGTTGCCGCCGAGCTCGAGGTGGGCGCGCTTGAGGTGCTTGCCCGCCAGCTCGCCGATCCGGCGGCCGACGCCGGTCGATCCGGTGAACGAGATGACCCGGACGTGGGGATCCGTGACCAGCGCTTCGCCCACGTCGGCGCCGCCGGGCAGCATCTGGAGCACACCCGGGGGCAGGCCCGCCTCCTCGAAGACACGGGCCATCAGCGTGCCGCCGGTCACGGCGGTGCGCGGGTCCGGCTTGAGGATGACGGCGTTGCCGAGGGCGAGGGCGGGGGCGACCGAGCGGATGCCGAGGATGATCGGCACGTTGAACGGGGCGATGACGGTGACCACGCCGGCGGGCATGCGGCGTGCCATCGACAGACGCGGCTGTTCGGACGGGATGACCTCGCCGATCGGCCGGCTCGGGAGGCTGGCGGCCTCGTAGCACTCCTCGGCCGCGACGTGGAGTGCGAACCCGGCCATGCCCGGCACGGCGCCGACCTCACGGACGTTCCACCCGGTGATCTCCTCGGCATGCCGCTGCCACAGGTCACCGGCGCGACGCAGGACGGCGGCACGTTCCGGGTGCGGACGTGCGGCCCACTCGAGCTGGGCCTCGGCGGCCGCTGCAGCGGCCTCGGCCACATCGGCGGCGGTGGCCAGACCCATCCTGCCGAGCTCGGCACCGGTGGCGGGTTCGACGACGGCGTAGTCACCTCCGCGCCCGGGCTGCCAGGTGCCGGCCTTGAGAATGTTTCCGGACCAGTCGACGGAGTCGAGAACGGACATGGTGTGCTCCTGAATGTCGGGTGGCTAGTTGTGGGGATGCGCCGGCACGGTCAGCAGGGCCAGCAGAGCGATCACGGCCGCGCCGGCGAAGGCGTAGAAGCCCCAGGGGTAGGCGATGCCGGCGGTGAGGAGGGCGCCGCCGAGGAAGGGGCCGACGATGGCACCGACCCGGCCGACGCCGGCGGACATGCCCAGTGCCGTGCCGCGGATCCGGGCGGGATAGAGGTGGCTGACGAACGCGTAGACCAGCACCTGCGCGCTGAACACGAAGACTCCGGCGGCCAGGACCGCCCCGTACACCAGGAGGCTGTTCTCCATCTTGATCGACAGCAGCGCCAGCATCACGGCGGCGACGCCGAACCAGGTCACGACCGTCGGCTTGTTGCCCCTCGCGTCGGAGATCAGGCCTGCCAGCACGAGTCCGATCACCGCGCCGACGTTGAGGGTGAGGAGCAGGCCGAGGCCGGCGTCGAGGGAGTAGCCGGCCTCGCCCATGATCGTCGGCAGCCAGGTGTTCAGGCCGTAGACCAGCAGTAGACCGCAGAACGACGCCGCCCACAGACCGAGGCTCACCCACAGCAGGCGGCCGCGTACGACCTCCGAGGGGCGGACCTTCTCGGTCTCCACGGTTTCCAGGTAGGCCTGGGACTCCGGGAGCTTCACCCACATCACCGGGACCGTCAGTAGTCCGGCGACGCCGCCGATCACGAACATCGCCTCCCAGCCGAGGTTCGGGATCACCCACAGGGCCAGCAGAGCTGTGAGCACCGCGCCGACGTGGTAGCCGGTCATCATCCGTGTCATGGCGGTGCCGGAGCGGCCCTCGGGGGCGTGCTCGCTCATGAACGCCAGCGCCGTCGGCAGGCAGGCGCCCAGACCCAGACCCGCCAGGAAGCGCAGCGCGATGAACACGGTCGCGTTCGGCGCGAACGCGACCGCCAGCGTCAGCAGCGAGAACAGGGCGATGCTGCTGATCAGGGTCGTACGCCGGCCGAACCGGTCGGCAAGAGGACCGATGGCGACGGCGCCGATGCCGACCCCGACCAGGCCGACCGTGGCCGCGGTGGTCAACGACGCCTTGGTGAACCCGAGGTCGCCGGTCCCCGCCAGCGTGGGGATCACCGCGCCGAGCACGACGAGGTCGTAGCCGTCGAGGGCGACGGCGAGCCAGCAGAGCGCGACCGGCCAAAGACTCCGGTTGCCGTCGGCGATGGTGCGCGATGTGGTTGCGGACACATTCATGGGACGAACCTAGGGGCGGTCAGCCCTGTGAGCATCGACACAGCTTCCGGTCAGTGGAAACTCGGCCGAAATACTTCAGAGCCGACGCCCGATCGACTGTGCGGCGACACGGAGCGCGCCGTACAACCGCTGCTCGCTCCCCTTGAGCGTGGGAACGACCAGGCCCAGGGAGGCGACCACCTCGTCGCGTCGGTGGATCGGGACCGCGATCGAGCAGGCGCCGAGGCTCATCTCCTCGTGAGTGGTGGCGTAGCCCTTGTCGAGCACCTGCCGCAGCTGCCTGCGGAGGGCGCCGGGCTGGGTGATCGTGTAGGGAGTGATCCGGGTGAGGGTGGCCAGCACCGTGTCCCGGACCTCGTCGGGAGCGTGAGCGAGGAGGACCTTGCCGACGCCGGTGGCGTGCATCGGCAGGCGGCCACCGACCTTGCTCACGACCGGGACCGACTGGTTGCCGCGCAGCCGGTCGAGGTAGACCACCTCGGTCCCTTCACGGACGGCGAGATGCACCGTGGCCAGGGTCGCGCCGTAGAGGTCGTGGAGGAACGGCTCGGCGACCTGGCGCAGTCCGGTCTCGGCCGGCGCGAGGTGGCCGATGTCCCAGATCTTGCGTCCGATGACGTAGTCACCGGACGGCAGCCGCTCGAGCGCGCCCCAGCGGAAGAGTTCACCCAGGAGCCGATGGGTCGTCGCGAGCGGAAGGTCCGCGCGGGTCGCGATGTCGCTGAGCGACATCGCCCGGTGCTGCTCGTCGAACGCGCTCAGGATCGCCAGCGCTCGGCTGGTCACGCTCGTGCCGGCCTGTCGGCTGTTGCCCGCCATCGTCCTCTGCCTTCGCCACATGGGAGTCGACGCCTCCCACATCATCCCCCTCGCCCGATGGGCAGGGCGCACCGCCCCGGCGGGAGCGGCGCGGCTCAGTCCCCGAAGGCCGGGTGGAGCGGCTTGCCGGACCCGCCGGAGCGGGTGTCCGGCGAGGCCTCGATCGGGTCGAAGGTCCACAGCGCGTACGCCCCGGGCCCGACGTGCAGCGTCGAGTTGCCGATCGTCTCGGTGTGGGGATTCTCGGCCGGCTCGTTGAGGGCGAGGATGATGTGGCGTACGCCCGCCTCTTCGGCCGGCACCGGCTGCAGGCGGATCGTGGTCATGCCGTCGAAGGCGAGCACCCCGCCGTCCTTCAGGACGCGGATGGTGATCCCGGCGGCGCGCCACAGCGGCACCATCTTCTCGATGTCGGCCTCGGTCGTGGCGATCTGGACGCCGATGACGTCGCGCATCTGGCGGTCGAGGTAGCGGTCGCGGTTGTAGCGGTCACGGCTGACGTCGCCCTCGTAGGCGGCGGGCGGGAAGGAGAGCCGCGGGTCGCTGAGGAACTCGTCGCGATACTCCATCGCCCAGGAGAAGAAGGTGTCGTAGGTCGCGGTCGTGTAGGTGACGTCGAACCACGGGATCAGCTCGCCGTCGCCGAGGTCGGTCACCTGGGTGAACTCGACCGGGTCGGCGACGAGGTCGCGCAGGTTGTCCGTGGCGATGGCCAGGTCGCCGTCGTCGTCGGCCGAGACGGCGAGCCCGGTGTCACCGGCGACCGCGTCGGGGGCGTCGCCCGGCCCGAAGAACTCCAGGTAGGTCTCCTTGCCGAGCAGATAACGACCGGTCCAGGTCGAGGTGCCGTCGTTGCCGGTGCTGATGCGGCGGTCGGCGAACTGCCCCAGATACGCGGAGTGCTCGATCGCGTCAGCGGTCTCCTGGTCGACCATCGCCCACGCGTGGTTGAAGGCCAGGAGCGGATCCGGACGCTTCTCGTCCGCGGCGTGGGCGGGGGTGACCGAGGTGCCCGAGGTGATGACCAGTGAGGCGATCGCAGCCGCGATGAAGCCCGAGATTCTCCATGGAGTCCGCATGGGACCCAGTCTCTGCGACCGGCGCGCTCCTGTCCCGGAAATTCGGCGGTCGGTCGACGTGTCGGTCAGGCGCCGTGGGAGGCGGTGGCCATGGTGGCCCCGAGGCCGATCATCATGACGCCGCCACCCGCGCCGAGGGTGTCGAGGCGCTTGGGCTTGCGAGCGAACCAGGCCTTGGCCCGGCTGGCGGCGAGGACCCAGCCCGAGTCGCAGGCGAAGGCCATCGTCGAGAAGATCGCGCCCAGCAGGAGGATCTGGGGCACCGCGGGCGCCGAGGTGTCGATGAACTGAGGCAGGAAGGCCAGGTGGAAGACGATCGTCTTCGGGTTGGTCGCGCCGACGACCATCCCGGTGCGGATCGCGCCCCACGCAGTCGTGCGCGCGACGTCCTCGCCGTGGAGAGCGGCCCGGGCGTCGGCGCGGTGACGGATCGCCTGGATGCCGAGATAGACGACGTACGCAGCGCCGATCAGCTTCACGACCGTGAACGCGGTCGCGGACGCTGCCACGAGCGCACCCAGGCCCACGGCCACCGCCAGGACCTGGCCGAACTGGCCGAGCGCGTTGCCGCCGACGGCGAGCACCGCCTCGCGGCGGCCCGCGGTCAGGGCGCGGCCGAGCGCGAAGAGCACGCTCGGTCCCGGGATCAGGATGAAGATGACGGAGGCGAGCGCGAAGGCGGCGAACTGGCTCAGAGTCGGCACGCTCACCATTGTCCGATATCGGCGGGCCGTAGCGCCAAGGGTTTCGGCTGGCATACGCCGGGGTCGTCGGCTAGGCGCTCCGGGCGGCCTGGATCTGCTCGACGATGATGTCGCCGTGCCCGGCGTGACGGGCCAGCTCCTGGATCATGTGCACGTAGACGAACCGCAGCGTCACCCGGTTGCCGTGCCAGTCGAACTCCTCGTCGAGCTCGTGGGCGGCGGCGACCTCGCGGGAGTGCTCGCAGGCCGCGTCGTAGGCTGCCCGGATCGAGGCGACCGTGTCCTCGGCCTCGAGAACGAAGCTCTCGTCGACGGTCTCGGGCAGCCCGATCTCCTTGCGTGAGACCCCGGCGACCCGCGCGTGGAACCACACCTTCTCCACGAAGGTGGCGTGCTTGACCAGCCCCAGCGGGGTGGTCAGCGACGGGACCAGCTTCCGGCGCGCCTCCTCGTCGTCGAGATCCTCCAGGATGCCGCCGATCTGCTCGCGCTGGATGTCGACCATGCCCTCGAGAAGTGCCCGCTCGTCCGCCTGTCCGATCTTCATGTCGGCAGGCTAGCGGGCGCAGAAGGGCCGAAAGCTCACCGAGGGCGATTCGCCTGCTCGCCGCTCAGAGGACGGCGAGCACCCCGTCGGCGTACTTCTCCAGCTTCGCCTCACCGATCCCGCTGATCGTGCCGAGCTCGTCCCGGCTGGATGGCAGCCGGGTGGCGATCTCCCGCAGGGTCGCGTCGTGGAAGACGACGTAGGCCGGCACCCCCTGCTCCTTGGCGACCTCGCCGCGCCACGCGCGCAGCCGCTCGAAGACCTCGGCCGCCTCCGGCGACAGGTCGGCGGCGGCCACCTTCGGCTTCCGCTCCCCGGAGCTGCGACGGGCCTGCCGGGGCGGCTCCTTGCGGAGCATCAGCTGCTGCTCGCCGCGCAGCACGGGGCCGGCCGGCTCGGCGACCGAGAAGACTCCGTAGCGGTTGTCGACCGCGAGCATCTCGCGGGCCAGCAGCTGGCGGATGACCGAGTGCCAGTCGCTCTCGGCCAGGTCGGTGCCGATCCCGAAGACCGAGAGCTCGTCGTGGCGGAACTGGCGAACCTTCTCGGTCTCCTTGCCGCGCAGGATGTCGACGATCTGTCCGGCCCCGAAGCGCTGGCCGTTGCGCTCGCGGTCGAGCCGGATGACGGTGGAGAGGACCTTCTGCGCCGGGACGGTGCCGTCCCAGGACTCCGGTGCCGTCAGGCAGGTGTCGCAGTTGCCGCACGGCTCCGCGACCTGCCCGAAGTAGCGCAGCAGCTGCACCCGGCGGCAGTCGACGGTCTCGCACAGCGCCAGCATCGCGTTGAGATGCTGACCGAGCCGGTGCTTGTGGGCACGGTCGCCCTCGGAGGTCTCGATCATCTGCCGCTGCTGGACGACGTCGGCCAGCCCGTAGGCCAGCCAGGCGGTGGACGGCTGCCCGTCACGCCCGGCCCGGCCGGTCTCCTGGTAGTAGCCCTCGACCGACTTGGGCAGGTCGAGATGGGCCACGAAGCGTACGTCCGGCTTGTCGATCCCCATCCCGAAGGCGATGGTGGCGACCATGACGATGCCGTCCTCGCGCAGGAAGCGGGACTGGTTCTCCGCGCGGGTGCGGGCGTCGAGACCGGCATGGTAGGGCAGCGCCGGGATGCCCTGGCCGACCAGTGACGCCGCGGTGCGCTCGACCGAGGCGCGGGAGAGGCAGTAGACGATGCCGGCCTCACCGGGGTGCTCGGTGCGGATCAGGTCGACGAGCTGCTTGGCCGGCTTGTCCTTCGGGGCGATCCGGTACTGGATGTTGGGCCGGTCGAAGGAGGCCACGAAGTGGCGGGCGTCCTCCAGGTTGAGCCGGGCGGCGATCTCACGGCGGGTCTCCGCGGTGGCGGTCGCGGTCAGCGCGATCCGCGGCACCTCCGGCCAGCGCTCGTGCAGGTGGGAGAGCTGCAGGTAGTCGGGCCGGAAGTCGTGGCCCCACTGCGAGACGCAGTGGGCCTCGTCGATCGCGAACAGCGAGATCTTGGCCTGGTCGAGCAGCCGGCCGGTCTCCGGCACCCGCAGCCGCTCGGGGGCCAGGTAGAGCAGGTCGAGCTCGCCGGCCAGCAGCGCCCGCTCCACCTGCTGCCGCTCATGAGGCATCTGGGTCGAGTTGAGGAACCCGGCGCGCACACCGAGCGCGGAGAGGGCGTCGACCTGGTCCTGCATCAGCGCGATCAGCGGTGAGATGACCACCCCGGTCCCGGGCCGCACCAGCGACGGGATCTGGTAGCACAGCGACTTCCCGCCACCGGTCGGCATCAGGACGAGGGCGTCACCGCCCGTGGCCACGTGCGCGACGATCTCGGCCTGGTCGCCGCGAAACTCGTCGTAGCCGAAGACACGGCGCAGGACATCCAGCTCCGGGGTCAACTCCATCACGCCAGCGACCATACCGGCGACCACCGACGGTCCTCCTCAGGCCGAGACCTTCTCCCGCTCGACCGTGGCCTCGTCGGGGGCGGCGCCGCCGTGGGCACGCTCGAGCGCGGCACCCTCGACGTCCACGTTCGGGAGGATGCGGTCGAGCCACTTCGGCAGCCACCACGCCGAACGTCCGAGCAGGTGCATCAGCGCCGGCATCAGCAGCATCCGGACGATGAAGGCGTCCAGCAGCACCCCGAGTGCGAGCCCGAAGCCCATCGAGCGGATCATCACCGACTCGGCGAAGATGAACCCGCCGAAGACCGAGACCATGATCAGGCCGGCGGCGATGACGACCGAGCGCCCGGCCCGGAAGCCCTGGGCGACGGCGACCCGGGCCGGGGCGCCGTGGACGTAGGCCTCCCGCATGCCGGAGGCGAGGAACAGCTGGTAGTCCATCGCCAGGCCGAAGAGGATCCCGACCAGCAGGATCGGCAGGAAGCTCAGGATGGGGCCGGTGCTGTCGATGCCGATCCACTCCGCGCCGATGCCCTTCTGGAAGACCGCGACCACCACGCCGTACGTCGCCAGCAGCGAGAGCACGAAGCCACCGGTCGCGATGAGCGGGACCAGGATCGAGCGGAAGACCAGGATCAGGATCAGCAGGGAGAGACCGACGACGACGGCGAGATAGGGGAGGAGTACGTCGTTGAGCCCCTGCGACACGTCGATCGCGACGGCGGTGGCGCCGGCGACGCCGAGCGTGATGTCGCCGTTGACGGCCGGCATCTCCCGGATCGCGTTGACCAGCTCGTTGGTGGAGACGCTGTTGGGGCCCTCCTCGGGCACGACCTGGAACGCAGCGGTGCGACCGTCCTCGGAGACCGCGGCCGGGGCCACCGCGCGTACGTCGTCGAGGTCCGCCAGGGCCTTGGCGACCGTCAGCTGGGCACGCTGGATGCCGGACTCGTCGAGCCCGTCGGGCAGGTCGGCGGCGACCAGCAGCGGGCCGTTGGCGCCGGGGCCGAAGCTGTCCTCGGTGATCGTGTAGGCGGTCTTCGCCAGCGAGCCCTCCGGTTCCGAGCCGCCGTCGGGCAGGCCCAGGCGCATGTCGAGCGCGGGGATCGCGAGGGCGAGCAGCGCCACCACGGAGGCGACGACCGTGACCACGGCGCGCCAGGTGGGCATCGGCCGGGCGTGGGCCTCGGCGGCGTCCTGCTTCGCGACCTTCTTCCGGGCGCGCTTGGAGACGATGCGTCCGCCGACGAGGCCCAGGATGGCCGGGGTCAGGGTGATCGCGACCAGCACGGCGATCGCGACGCAGGCGGCGCCGACCGAGCCCATCAGGCCGAGGAACGGGATGCCGGTCATGTTGAGCGCGACCAGGGCGACGATCACGGTGGAGCCGGCGAAGACGACGGCGGTGCCGGCGGTGCCGTTGGCGAGCGCGATCGACTCGGTGACGTCGGAGCCGTGGAGCAGCTGCTTGCGGTGCCGGTTGAGGATGAAGAGCGAGTAGTCGATGCCGACGGCCAGGCCGAGCATCAGCCCCAGGATCGGGGTCATCGAGGCCATCTGGACGACTCCGGAGAGGGAGAGCGCGCCGAGGGCGCCGATGCCGACGCCGGTCAGCGCGGTGACCAGCGGGACGCCGGCGCCGATGATGGTGCCGAGCATGACCAGCAGGACGACCGCGGCGACGCCGACGCCGACGATCTCACCCGGCCCCATCGGGTTGGGCGCCTCCTGGGAGATGTCGGAGGAGACGCCGATCTCGACCCCGTCGATGGGGTGGTCGGCGAAGTGGTCGACGGTGGCCTTCTTGGTCTCCTCGGAAATCTCCAGACGTCCGACCGAGTAGGCGACGTTGACCAGGGCTGCCGAGCCGTCGGCGGAGACCATCCGGATCCCGTCTGCGAGCTCGAGCAGCTCGGCGCCGTTCTCGGCCTTTGCGGTGTTGGCCTCGAGGTCGGCCGAGCTGTCGTCGATCTTCGCCTGCTGCTTGTCGAGGGCGGCCTGCTGGGCGTCGAGCTCGGTGGTCGGCAGACCCGCGGCCTGCAGCTGGGTGCGGGCCGCGTCGATGTCGGCCTGGGCCTTGTCGAGCTTGGCCTGGGCGCCGTCGAGCCGGGTGCGGCCGGCCTCGAGCTGGGCCTGGCCCTCGGCCACCTTCTCGGCCTGCGCCTCACGCTGGGCCTCGGTCTGGAACGGGTCGGTCACCGCGGCGACGTCGGGAAGGTCCTCGGCGCTGGTGATGAGTGCCTGGATCTCCTTCTTCTGCGTCGCGCTGAGCGGGGTGCCGTCCTCGGTCTGGAAGGCGATCGTGCCGGAGCCGCCGGCGAGATCGGGCAGCCCCCTCTGGAGCTCGTCGACCACCTCGGACGAGGGCAGCCCCGGGATGTCGAAGCTGGTGGTGAGCTCCCCGGACCAGGCGACGTACGCCCCGGCAGCGCCGGACAGCGCCAGCACCCAGGCAAGGATCACAAGCCAGGCGCGGCGCGCGGCCGTCTTGCCCAATCGATACAACAGCTCCGCCATGGCGGCATCCCTCCGGTAATTCGCAACGGTGCGTCCAGTTAATCACCTGTACGCCGCTGGACAAGGGTCGCTGTGCGAGTGATGGGTCACACCTGTGCCTTGGCCAGGAGATGCCACGGCCTCTTAGGATGCCGTTCATGCCAGCGTCAGCAGGAGTGCGCCGTCGAGGTGCCGTACGCAGCGAAGAGGCTCGCATCGCGGTCCTCGGCGCGACCGGGCGGCTCTTCGCGACCCAAGGCTATGACCACCTCACCATCGAGGGCATCGCGGCCGAGGCAGGCGTCTCCAAGCAGACGATCTACCGCTGGTGGTCCTCGAAGAGCGCGGTCGTGGCCGACGCGCTGATCGAGGACAAGCTGCTGCCGGACCACCCCGTGGTGCCCGACACCGGTGACATCCGTGCCGACCTGATCGCTTGGATGCAGAGCCTCATCGACCTGGTGGCCCAGCCCGGCAACGACGGCCTCGTCCGCTCGCTCGTGGCCGCCGCCTGCGAGAACCCCGACATCGGCACCCGCCTCAACGACGCGCTCGGCATCACGGCCACCGTCTCCACCCGGATCGAGGCCGCGGTCGCAGCCGGACAGCTGCCCGCCGACCTGCCGGTCATGGAGTTCGTACGCGCCCTGGTCGGTGGGTTCGTGCTCCACTCCCTCGAGCGCAGCGAGCCGGTCCCGGACATCGCCGAGCGACTGGTGCGCGCGCTGCTGCACTGACGCTTTCCTCTTCCCGAGAAAGAGGGGTTTCGACCCTCGGGGCAGGGCTACGGTGGAGGGCATGCCGAAGGTGCCGCCGCCCGTATATGTCGCCGTGGGTCTGGTCGCCCAGCATCTGCTCGCTCGCGGGCGCCGACCGACGCTGGTGCGGTCCGTCGCGGCCGGGCTCGTGGCCGCCGGGTCGGTGTACGTCGCGGGCACTGCGGCTCGGGCGTTCAAGCACAAGGGCACCAGCTTCGACCCGCTCGAACCCGAGCGCGCCACCGCCGTCGTCACCGACGGGCCCTACCGCTACACCCGCAACCCGATGTACGTCGGCATGACCGGCCTCCTGCTCGCCCACGCCGTGCTCCGGGGTGGTCTGCTCCCGCTCGTCCCCGTCGCGGCGTTCGTCGCCGTCATCGACCGCACCCAGATCCCCGCGGAGGAGCGCGCCCTGTCGTGGAGCTTCGGTGCGGCGTACGACTCCTACCGGGCCGCGACGCCCCGGTGGCTGGGTCGGCCTTCGGGCCTGCCCCGGGGTGGTGCCCCGCGTGGCTGACCTTCTCCACACGGTCCTCGACACCACCGACGTACGCGGCCTCGCCGAGTTCTACCGCCAGTTCCTCGGTCTCGTCTATCGTCCGGGCGACGAGGTGCCGGGCGACGATGACGACTGGTTGGTGCTCACCTGGCCCGATGGGCGTCGGGCGCTCGCGTTCAACCTGGTCGACCCCGCCGAGATGGCGCCGTCGGACTGGCCTGCTCCTGGGGCGGTCAAGCACATGCACCTGGACACCGTCGTCAGGTCCGTGGCGGAGCTCGATGCGGAGCACGATCGGGTGCTCGGGTTGGGGGCTTCGCTCCGGCTCGATCGGTCTGACGATCCCGTGGAGCCGCTGCGGGCTTATGCGGATCCGGCGGGGCACATTTTCTGCATCTTCGTGGTGTGAAGGGTCCTTGGGTTGGTCGATCCACCGCTCTTCGGAGCTGTTTCTCTGTGGCTGATGTGGGCCGCCGACCCGTTCTCGAGAAAAGAATTGGCTGGCTATCGGGGCGGCGGCCCGAGTGTGGCCGCGGCAGAGTCATGCACGGGACAGGTGGTGTTGCTGGGGTGGAAGAGGTGGCCCTTCGCGCCACTTACCATCCACAAGGACGATACCGTTTGCTTGCCGCGAAAGTACGTCTGACCTGCGTAAATAGATCGCCAGATCGATAGTTGAGGAGTAGAATCAGACTCATCACAGCACACCTCTGAGGGGAGGATGGCGATGAGTCTCGGCCGCGAGATCAACCACTGGAGCACCAACGCCAGTGACCTGATCGACGCTGCCCTGACCGCCATCGAATCCGCCCTCCACGACCTGCTCGCCACCGACCCGGCCTACTGGCGCACCGGGCAGAAGAAAGACCTCCTCGAGCGGCTGGAGAAGCTCCAGGCCCAACAGGCCGCGTTGAAACTGCGGGTCCTCGCGTCGGCCGGCGACATCGCCGAAGAGACCGGGGCCAAAGACGCCTCGGGATGGATGCGGACCGAGCTCCTCGTCGACAAGGCCGCCGCCCGCTCCCAGATCAAGCTCGCCGCCGGTGTCGCCAAGTACGACCTCGTCGCAGGTGGTCTGGCCGAAGGTGTCGTGTCGCAGGACAAGGCCCGCGTGATCACCCAGGCCCTCGACGCGATCGAGGCCGACCCTGCCGCCAGCGCCGAAGACCTGCTCCTGGCGGAGAAGCTGCTGGTCGACTACGCCACCCGGTTGACCGCGAACGAGCTCAAGATCGTCGGGAAACGGATCCTCGCCGAGATCGACCCAGAACGGTTCGAGGCCGCCGAGGCCAAGGCGTTGCAGCGGGAAGAGGAGCACGCGCAGCGGCGCACGTCCTTCACCTCCCGCGACAACGGCGACGGCACCATCGACATCCAGGCGCGGGTCTCCCATGCCGTCGGGATCAGGTTGCGCACGATCCTGGACTCCCTGGCCCAGCCGAGAAGCTCTCAGCCGAGAACCGTGGCGTCAAAGCGCCCTACGACCGGCTCCTCGGTCAGGCCTTCGCTCGGGTGATCGACCTACGACGTCGACCAGCTCCCGCGTCACGGCGGGCACGGCACCACGGTGTTCATCACCATGACGGTGGAAGACCTCCGCAAGGACCTCGGCACCGCCGCCTTCGGGTTCGACGGCGAGAAGATCACCGCCGCCGAAGCACGCCGGATGGCCTGCAACGCCGACCTCGTCCCCGTCGTGCTCGGCACCGACTCCGAAATCCTCGACCTCGGCCGCACCACCCGCCTGGCCCACCCCATCCAACACCGCGCCCTGCGGCTACGGGACCAGTGCTGCCAAGCCGAAGACTGCGACGCCCCAGCCGCCTGGACCGAAGCCCATCACCTGAAACCCTGGTCCCAAGGCGGCAGGACCGATCTGGCCAACATGGTCTTGTTGTGTGCCAACGACCATCGCCGCATCCACGACCCCGACTTCACCTACCAGCGCCTCCCGGACGGACGGATCCGGTTCACCAGGGCTGCCCGCACGAGCTGATCCAGAACCGGTCTGCTGGTGCTGCTGATATCGCTGACGCGGTCGAGGGCTGGGCCGGTCTGGGCCGATTCGACATCGCTAGATGGCGCCGGAGCCCGGCGCACTGATCACAGGTGGGCCACCCGCTCGCGCGACTCCTTCTCGGGTTGCGAGTCAGCCGGCGATTCTCGCCGAAAAGTCAGACACGTCGGCCGAGACGTCAGTTAGGTCGGGCGAGGCGTCACGTACGTCGGCCGAGTTGGCAGTCGAGTGCCCACTCGGCCGACGCGAGTGACGTCTCGGCGGGGCAGGCAAGCTCCGCGCATACGGGCGCTGCGATGCCACGACGGGGTCTGTCGAGAGCTCGGTGGCGGGGTCGTAGTGGGCTGTTGAGAACGGCGCTGAGGATCAGGTGGCAACGGGTCGAGGTGACGCCGAGGGCGACGCTTTGTGAAGGATTCACACCCAAGAAAATCGGCGGCGGCCACCAGCCAAAAGAACGACCGCCCGCCGAGCCCATGGGCCGAGCAGTTGGGCCGAGCGGTGAGAATGAGGGCGTGAGCGACATCGAGTACGTAGAGAACCCGGCCAGGCACCGCTACGAGATCCGCGACGGAGACACCGTTGCGGGGTTGGCGGCCTACCGGCTGCCTGACGACGAGCACGTGGACTTCGTGCACACCGAGGTCGGGGAGGCCTACAACGGGCAGGGGCTGGCCTCGAAGCTGGTGGCGTTCGCGCTGGCCGACGTGAAGGCGAAGGGGAAGCGGATCATCCCGCACTGCCCCTACGTCGCGGGGTGGCTGAAGCGGCACGGCGAGGAGTACGCCGACATCACCGACTGGCCGGCCTGATCAGACCTCCGACGGCTTCCGCGGCTCCAGGCCGAGCTTGGCCAGCGGCGTACGGGTCATGTGGGCCGAGGGCCAGGCCTGACCCCGGGTCGAGGAGCCGCGGGAGTAGGGCCTGGCGCCCGACTGGTACGTCACGAAGAACTCGTCCCCGACCTCGGCGATGCCCTCGGCCAGGTTGGGGAGCCACTGCAGAGCGCGGGGCCGGATCGTGACCCGGTCCTGCACGATCAGCTGGCTACGCCGGGTCGGGCCGCGGGATACGCTGAAGACGTACTCCTCGTCGCGGACCACGACGCCCTGGGTGCCGACCGGGGTGCGTACGCCGATCGGGGTCTTGATCTGCCAGGAGTCGTCCTTGCGGATGTACTTGTAGAGGCGGTTGTTCGCGTGCGACCCGACGAAGAGCAGGTCCTTCGTGGCCGCCAGGTAGGAGCCCGCGGCGACCGCCACCAGCGGGGAGACCGTGGAGATGGTCGAGAGCGGTTCGGCGTGGACGATCTGGGTGAGCGAGTAGCGGTAGAGGCGGGGCGGGTTCCCCTCGCGGCACACGTAGACCTCGTCGCCGATCACCGCGACCCCGCCCGCGTTGACCGGACCGCTCACGCTGCCCTTCGGGCCGCCCAGGTAGACGGCGTTGATGAGCTCGCCCGACGGCTTGTCGACCAGGGCCAGCGCGGAGCCGAGCTTGTCGCCGTAGTAGCCCTGCAAGAGCAGCTCGGTCTCGGGTGAGTAGGCCAGTCCCTGGGGTATCCAGCCGTGGTCCTCGTCGCCGATGAGCACCATCGAGGTGGCGATGTGCGGGATCAGCGGACCCAGGCTGCTGCCACTGCGGCCCAGCCAGCTCTCGGTGCGGGCGATGCCGCGTTGGACCCACTTCTGCTGCCTTCGCGCCATCACCTCGGGGTCGATCACGAGCAAAAAATCTATCCGCTCGGACCCCCTTCGGCGGCTGCTTCGGGGTGCGAGTCCGACAACTGTCCACCAGGCGGAACGGTCAAGCGACAGGTTCCATGTACCCGCCGGTATCCGAGGTGGCAGGATCTGCGGACATGACTGCGGACATTCAACGGCACGCCGACGTGATCGTGGTGGGAGCCGGCCTCGCCGGCCTGGTGGCAGCGGCAGAAGCCGCCGATGCGGGAAAGAGTGTTCTGCTCGTCGACCAAGAGCCCGAGCAGTCACTGGGCGGCCAGGCCTTCTGGAGCCTCGGCGGACTCTTCCTCGTCGACAGCCCCGAACAGCGCCGGATGGGGATCAAGGACTCACCCGAGCTGGCGCTCCAGGACTGGATGGGGTCGGCTCAGTTCGACCGTGACGAGGACCTGTGGCCGCGACGCTGGGCGGAGGCGTACCTCGACTTCGCCGCCGGTGAGAAGCGGTCCTGGCTGCACCAGATGGGCCACCGGATCTTCCCGGTCGTCGGCTGGGCCGAGCGGGGCGACGGCCGCGCCGACGGACACGGCAACTCGGTGCCACGTTTCCACATCACCTGGGGGACCGGGCCGGGTGTGGTCGAGCCGTTCGAGCGCCGGGTGCGCGCCCACGCCGACACCGGCCGGATCACCTTCGCCTTCCGGCACCGCGTGGATCATCTCGTGGTCGAGGACGGGGCGGTCGTCGGCGTACGCGGCAAGGTGCTCGAGCCCAGCGACATCGAGCGTGGGCAGGCGTCCTCCCGGACAGAGGTCGAGGACTTCGAGCTCGGCGGTCAGGCCGTGATCGTCACCTCCGGCGGCATCGGCGGAGACCACGACCTCGTCCGCAAGCACTGGCCGGCCCGCCTCGGCACCCCGCCCACGTCGATGGTCTCCGGCGTGCCCGCGCACGTGGACGGCCGGATGCTCGCCATCACGGGAGCGACCGGTGCCCGGATCATCAACGACGACCGGATGTGGCACTACGTCGAGGGCATCCGCAACTGGGACTCGATCTGGGCCAACCACGGCATCCGGATCCTCCCCGGTCCCTCCTCGCTGTGGCTCGACGCCACCGGCAAGCGGCTGCCGGCGCCGTTCTTCCCCGGCTTCGACACCCTCGGCACGCTCAAGCACCTGCGCCAGACCGGCTACGACTACTCCTGGTTCGTGCTGACCGAGAAGATCATCAAGAAGGAGTTCGCGCTCTCTGGCTCGGAGCAGAACCCCGATCTGACCGGCAAGGACCTCAAGCTGCTCGCCGAGCGGGCGCGCAAGGGGCCCGGCCCGGTGAAGAAGTTCATGGAGCACGGCGAGGACTTCGTGGTCGCCGAGAACCTCACCGCCCTGGTCCACGGCATGAACGGCCTCGCCGAGAAGGACCCGACCGGCCCGCAGATCTCCGAGTCGGAGCTGCGAAGGATCATCGAGGCCCGCGACCGTGAGATCGCCAACAACTTCACCAAGGACGCCCAGATCACCGCGCTGTACGCCGCCCGCCACTACCGCGGCGACAAGCTGCAGCGCACGGCCAAGCCCCACCGGATCCTCGACGCCGAGGCCGGTCCGCTGATCGCGGTCAAGCTGCACATCCTGTCCCGCAAGACGCTCGGCGGGCTGGAGACCGACCTGTCGGGCCGCTGCCTGACCTCGGCCGGCACCCCGCTGCCCGGGCTCTACGCGGCCGGCGAGGTCTCCGGTTTCGGCGGCGGCGGGATGATGGGCTACAACGCGCTCGAGGGCACCTTCCTCGGTGGCTGCCTGTTCTCGGGACGTACGGCGGGCCGGGCCGCGGCGGCGGCGATCTGATCCGGGTCCGTCAGTGGGCGCCGGAGAGGTTCAGGCCGACCACGCCCACGACGATCATCGCCAGGAAGCCGGCCTTGGCGGCGGTGAGGTGCTCGCCGAGGAACATCACGCCGATGCCCGCGACCAGGGCGGTGCCGAGGCCTGACCAGATGGCGTACGCCACCGAGACCGACATCCGCTCGACGACCACGGACAGCAACCAGATCGAGACGCCGTAGCCGGCCACGACCGCAACCGACCAGGGCGCGTTGCGGAAACCCTCGGTGCGAGGGAGCAGCGCGGTGCTGGCGACCTCGATCGCGATCGCGACGACGAGCAGGCTGGCGGCGTACATGGGGGTCCTCCTGAGGCGTGTGTAGCGACTGCTACATCAGGCAGAAATGTAGCAGTCGCTACAGGTTGGGCATAATGCTTTCCATGGACCGCAAGGAGGAGCTCCTCGAGCAGGTGGTCGAGCACGTGCTCAAGCACGGGCTGATCGGGCTGACCCTGCGTCCGCTGGCGGCCGCGATCGGCACCAGCGACCGGATGCTGATCTACCACTTCGGCGGCCGTGACGAGCTCGTGGCAGCCGTGGTGGCGCGTACCAACGAGCTCTCCGTCGCGGCGGTCGCGGCGCTGGAGCCCGCCGAGGACGTACGCGCCGGGGTGCAGGCGCTGTGGCGCTCCTACCGCACCGAGCCGCTGCACAGCTGCCTGCAGATCTACCTGCAGGCGGCCGCGACCGGGCTGATCGGGATGGAGCCCTACCGCACGGTCGTCCGGGAGACCAACGAGCTCTGGTACGCCGCGCTGCGCGACTACATCACTGCCTGTGGCGCGCCGCCCGACCGTGCCGGCCGGATCGTCACGCTCGTCGACTCCTCGCTGTTCGGCTTCCATCTGGACCTGGCCACCGACCGGCCTGACGAGCTCGCCGCGGGCGTGGCCGACCTCGCCGCGGCTGCCGGAGCGATCGCCGAGGGCTGAACCGGCTTCGGCACGATCAGCCCGAGACCAGCCGCAGCCTCCGCTGCGCGCGGCGCACGACGACCTGCTGGCCCCACGACAGCGCGAGCGTGTCGGTCTCGATGCCGTCGCCGAAGACGACCAGCCGGTCGGACTCCACCTCGACCGTGAGTACGTCGTTCGCCAGCGTGCCCTCGGTCTGGGTCGTCCCGGTGGCCGGCGATGGCCACGCCTCCCGCACGAACCAGGCCAGCTCCGGGGCGGCCGGCGTGGGCAGCGTGAGCGTGCTGTGCCGCTCGACCCAGGCCGACCGCGCCCATCCGGTGGCGCCCGTCCCGGTCGCGACGATCAGGCCGGAGGAGGCCTGCGACTCCGTCCGGCCGGCCACGGTGAGCCGGTAGCGGGCGGTCTGGTGGGTGGCCTGGCCGACGTACACCTCGTTCAGCGCGACCAGCGACTGGCCGTCGTCGGCGACCGCTTCGACCATGGTCCGCTCCTCGCAGGTGCCGGTCGAGCGGATCAGGTCGGCAGCGGCGCGTGCCGGGTAGCGGACGAGCACACCGGCGTTTCGGCCCGGCTCGGGGTCGATGCCGACCACCGGCTGACCGTCGAGGTATTTCGCCACGTTGGCGACCAGGCCGTCCTGACCGACCACGACCACGATGTCCTCGGGGCCGAAGAGGAACCGGTCGAGGTCGCCCCGCTCGACCGATCCCTGCCGCCAGTCGAGCGGGATCGCGGCGCCGACCTGCGCCATCGCCGCCTTCAGGGCCTCATGGCGACCCTGCACCTCGGCCAGGCGATGTCCTGAGCTTGTCGAAGGGTCGCGTCCTCTGGTGGACAGGAAGAAGCCGACCTGGCCGAGGGTGCCGTGACGGGCGACGAGCTCTTCCAGCTCGGTGGCCCGGTGGACCAGCACCACGCGAGGCGCGATGCTCACTGGTCCGTGCTCCGGGCGCCGAGCTTGGCGAGGACCGGCGCGAGCAGGTCCGGGGTGAGCGCGAGGTGCTCGATCTGGGGCAGGTTGGCGGCCAGCTCCTTGAGCGCGAGACCGAGCAGGACCGCCTCCGGCAGGTCGCGGTAGGCGGCCAGGGCGGCGGCCTCGGCATCGGCCGTCGCCAGCCCGGTGGCCCGGGTGGCCTGGGCGTTCGCCTCGGCCAGCACCTGGGTGCGCTCGGCCTCTGCGGCGGTCGCGATCCGGGCGGCGGCGGCCTTCTCCTCGGCGCTGCGCCGCGCGTTGGCGCCCTGCTGGCCGACCAGCTGCTCCTCGCGGCGGGCGAGCTCGATCTTGTTCTGCAGCTCGTTCTCGGAGATGGCCCGCTCGCGCTCGACTGCGGTCGCGCGCCGTTCGTACGTCGCCTTGTCGGCGTCCGCCTGGACCCGCTCACGCGTCGGGGTGAGGAGCGCCTTCTCCACCTCGGGCTCGGGGCGTAGTGCGACGACCCGCACTCCGAGGATCGCGAGCCCGGTGGCGGTCAGGCGCTCGTCGCCACCCAGGCCTGCGGCGATCGCGTCGCGCACCGGCCCGACGCCCCCGGCGAGCACGTCCGCCAGGCTGCGGGCGGCGATCAGGTCCAGCGCGTACTGCTGCGCGGTCTCGGTCAGCAGTCCGGCGACCTGGTCGAGCGGGCTGCCGCGCCAGCGGCCGTTCTCCGGGTCGATCGAGAAGTCGATGCGGCCGGCGACCGCGGCCGGGTCGACGATCCGGAAGCTGACGGTGGCCTGTGTGGTCAGGTCCTGGAAGTCGGCGGTGCGTGCGTGGAAGAGCAGCGGCAGCTCGCGGTCGTCGACGGGCACCTCGGAGAGGACGGCAGAGAGCGGGCGGTACCAGAACGAGGCGCCGACGCCGCTGTGACGGACGGTGCCGTTGCGCAGGTGCTGGACGTGCGTGGTGGTGCTCCCGCGCAGGTGGCGGAGGAAGGGGTAGCGGGCGATGTCGGCCATCTCGGACTCCGTGTCTGTTCCATCGGATTTATTAGCGTCATAATGACGATAAGACGTGGCGCGCTTGTCGTCAAGATGACGATTGGTGCAAGGTTGGCCCCATGGAGCACCCCCCTGGCCAAGCGAGCGCGTTCGCCGTCACCGTCGACCTCGTCGTGCTCACCGTTCGTGACGATGCGCTCTGCGCCCTGGTCGTACGCCGCGGCATCGAGCCCTT
Organism: Nocardioides sp. NPDC057767; assembly: GCF_042798275.1. Lineage (NCBI taxonomy): Bacteria > Bacillati > Actinomycetota > Actinomycetes > Propionibacteriales > Nocardioidaceae > Nocardioides > Nocardioides sp. NPDC057767. Next base: position 84,624 of record NZ_JBHVKJ010000020.1, read on the forward strand.
CGCCGGCGCCTGGGCGCTTCCGGGCGGATTCGTCCTCGAGGACGAGGGCCTGGAGGAGGCGGCGGCGCGCGAGCTCGCCGAGGAGACCGGCCTGCGGCCGGGGAGCGTGCACGTCGAGCAGCTGGCGACGTACGGCTCACCGGGGCGGGACCCGCGGGCGCGGGTGGTGACCGTCGCCTATCTCGCGCTGGCGCCCGATCTCCCGGTGCCCGCGGCGGGATCGGATGCCGCCGACGCGCAGTGGTGCCGGGTCGACGCCCTGCTGGCCGGCGACGGCCTCGCCTTCGACCATGCGGAGATCCTCCGCGACGGCGTCGAGCGGGCGCGCTCGAAGCTGGAGTACTCACCACTGGGGGCGGCGTTCTGTGCCGAGGAGTTCACCGTCGCCGAGCTGCGACGGGTCTACGAGATCGTCTGGGGCGAGCGGCTCGACCCGCGCAACTTCCACCGCAAGGTCACCAAGACAGAGGCGTTCCTCGAGCCCACCGGTGCCACGACGACGAGAGACGGTGGCCGGCCGGCCCAGCTCTTCCGCCGAGGTTCCGCCGAGCACCTGCACCCGCCGCTGCTGCGGCGTACGACCTGATGGTTGGTCACCGAAAGATCTCGGCCTGATCACGAACCGATAACGGCGGATCCGGTGTGTCGGACGGCACACGAAATGCGGCGTACGCGCGTTGGGTAACTAGACAACAACCACGGCATTCTTGTCCAGCGGACGCCGTGGCTCGGGATCGACCTGCCTCGAACATCGTGTGAGAGCTCTCCTTGAAAAGGTCGTTACAACGCCGAAACGCCGGTGCCAGCACCTGAAACCTCCGCTCGCTACGGTCCCCGGGACCTGTGCGTGAAACTCCTCGAAGGGAACTCGTTTCGATGTCTACCCCCGCCTCTCGGACCTCGCGACGTAAGTCAGTACGACTCCGGGCCGCCACGGCCCTCCTCTCCGTCGTGGCCGCCACGACACTGGCCGCCTGCGGCTCCGACTCCGAAGGCAGCAGCAGCGAGGAGGGCTTCGGCACCATCTCGATGCAGTACTCGTGGATCAAGAACGAGGAGTTCGCCGGCGAGTTCTACGCCGAGGACAAGGGCTACTACAAGGAAGCCGGCTTCGACGCGGTCAACGGCATCTCGGGCCCCGACACCGGTGTCGCCAAGCTGCTCTCCGGCAAGGTCCAGGTCGCCATCAACGACGCCGCCTCCGTCGGCTCCGCGATCGCCGAGCAGGAGGCGCCGCTGAAGATCATCGGCGCGACCTTCCAGAAGAACCCGTTCACCATCCTGTCGCTGAAGGACGGCGGCGACATCGCGACGCCGGCCGACCTCAAGGGCAAGAAGATCGGCGTCCAGGACTCCAACGTCAACGTCTTCAAGGCGATCCTGGCGGCCAACGGCCTGGAGGAGAAGAAGGACGACATCACCGTCGTGCCGGTCGAGTTCGACCCGACGCCGCTGATGGAGGGCCAGGTCGACGGCTTCATGGCCTACCTGACCAACGAGTCGATCACCGTCGAGCTCGCCGGCCACGAGGTCACCAACCTGCCCTACGCCGAGAACGGCGTGCCGTACGTCGCCGAGACCTACACCGTCACCGACCAGTACCTCGCCGAGAACCGCGACCTCCTCAAGGCGCTCCTGACCGCCGAGATCAAGGGCTGGACCGAGACGTTCAAGAACCCCTCCGACGAGGTGGTCGAGGTCATCACGACCCACTACAACGCGGCGGCCAGCGACTCCGACGGTCTCGAGGCCAGCTTCGGCGAGCTCGACCCGGTCAAGACCAAGCGCGGTCTCGAGGAGTCGCAGAAGCTGATCTCGACCCCGGAGACCGAGAAGAACGGCCTGTTCACCATCTCCGAGGAGCTCCAGCAGCAGACCGTCGACTCGCTCGCCGCCGCCGGCTGGGAGGTCTCGGTCGAGGACCTCTTCGACACCTCGATCATCGACGAGATCTACGAGGAGAACCCCGAGCTGAAGGACTACCAGAAGTAGTCATGGCTGACGGCATCGACATCTCAGGAATCAGCAAGGTCTTCGGCTCGGGGAACAAGGCCGTCACCGCGCTGAAGGACACCGAGCTCCACACCGACCAGGGCTCGTTCCTGGCCCTGCTGGGGCCCTCCGGCTGCGGCAAGTCGACGATCCTGCGGATCCTCGCCGGCCTGGAGACCCCGACGAGCGGGGAGGCGTACGTCGACGGGAAGGCCCCCGCCGACCTGCGACGTGACTCCGAGCTGGGGATCGCGTTCCAGGACCACGCGCTGCTGCCGTGGCGCTCGGTGGTCGGCAACATCAAGCTCGTCTTCGAGGTCGCCGGGCGGCGTCCGGACATGGCCTACATCCACGAGCTGATCAAGCTCGTCGGGCTGTCCGGGTTCGAGAAGGCGCGGCCGGCGCAGCTCTCCGGCGGGATGCGGCAGCGGGTCTCGATCGCCCGGGCACTGGCTCTGAAGCCCTCCGTGCTCCTGCTCGACGAGCCGTTCGGCGCGCTCGACGACATGACCCGGCAGAACCTCAACCTGGAGCTGCTCCGGATCTGGACCGAGAAGCCGGCGACCACGCTGCTGGTCACCCACGGCGTGAACGAGGCGATCTTCCTCTCCGACCGGGTCGCGGTGATGTCGCCGCGACCGGGGCGGATCAAGGAGATCATCGAGGTCGACCTTCCCCGGCCGCGTACGCCGGACATGATGCGTACGCCGGAGTTTCACGCGCTCGCCGACCGGGCCTCCGAGCTGCTCTTCGGTGACGACGGGCGCGCCGAGGCGGAGTCCTGATGCGGGTGCCTGGCTGGCTCGCCGGGATCATCGGCGTGGTCACCCTGTTCGTGCTGTGGGCGGTCGTGGCCGTGGTCGGGTTCCCGCCCGACGCCGGGACCGGGTTCACGCCGGTGCCGCCGCCGTGGACCGTACTCTCCGAGATGGCGGCGGCCGGTCCGTCTGCGTTCTGGGACGGCGTGCTCCGGGAGACGTTGACGGAGGCGTCGATCGGCTTCCTGTGGGGCAACCTGATCGCGCTGCTGCTGGCCTCGCTGGTGCTGCTGGTGCCGTGGCTGGAGCCGGTGATCATGCAGATCGCGGTGACGACGTACTGCCTGCCCGTGGTCGCCGTCGGCGGCATCTCGATCGTCGTCCTCGGCGGCGCCGAGCAGCCGGGAGACCCGTCGAAGACGTCGATCTTCCTGGCCGCGCTGATGGTCTTCTTCACGACCGTGGTCGGGGCCGTGCTCGGCTTCAAGTCGGCCGACCGCGCCTCGCTCGACGTCGTCCGGGTCTACGGCGGCTCGGTGTGGACGCAGCTGGTGAAGGTACGCCTCGTCGCGGCCGTCCCGGCCATCCTCAACGCGCTGCAGATCGCGGTGCCGACCGCGATCCTGGGCGCCGTTCTCGGGGAGTACCTCGGCTCCACCGACCGCGGTGTCGGGCGCACGCTGATCGTGCTGCAGGGCAAGCCCGACCCGGAGCGGCTCTGGGCCGTCTTCCTGGTCTGCGCCCTGGTCGCCCTGGCCGGCTATCTGCTGCTGGGGCTGGTCTCGCGTCTGGTGACGCCGTGGGTCGCTGGGAGGTCCGGATGAGGTCGGGTGCCAAGGGTCTGTCGCGGGCGGTCCTGGGGCCGGTGCTGCACACCTTCGCCGCACTGGCGATCGTGGCCGTGCTGTGGCAGGTGTTCGTATCGTTCTCCAGCGTCTCCGAGTTCGTCGCGAAGGGACCGCTCGACGTCGTCGACCACCTTTTCACCGGGCCGGAGGCGGCCGCCCACCGAGCGGAGCTGTTCCCGCTGACGTGGGTGACCCTGAAGGACGCCGGGCTCGGCTTCCTCGCCGGGATGGCCATCGCGATCGTCGCGGCGGTGCTGTTCAACCTGTCGCGTACGGTCGAGGCCGGCGTGATGCCGCTGGCCCTGCTGCTGCGCTCGATCCCGCTGGTCGCGATCGCGCCCGTGGTCATGCTGATCACCGGCCGCGCCTCGACCGCCTCGGTCGTGGTGCTCGGGATCATCGTGGTCCTGTTCCCGGCGCTGGCCGCCGTCCTGTTCGGGCTCTCCCAGGCCTCGCCCCAGTCGCTGGACCTGGTCGCCGTCTACGGCGGCTCGCGGCTCACCGCGATCCGCAAGGTCTCGTTGCCCGGCGCGCTCCCGTCGATCTTCGCCGCCGCCCGGGTCTCGGTGCCCGGCGCGGTGACCGGCGCGCTGCTCGCCGAGTGGCTCTCGACCGGCAACGGCATCGGCGGCAACATCCAGAAGTTCCCCGCCGCCGCCCGTTTCGACGACCTGTGGGCCGCCGTCGCGATCATCACCGTGGTCACGCTGGTGCTCTACAACCTCGTCCAGCTCCTCGAGTCCGTCGCGCTCGAGCGGATGGGGATGACCCGCTAGCGCCGAGGCGTCACGTACGCCTCGGCTGTCAGTAGTCGGTGCGGTCCTGCTTGGCGAGCCAGGCGTCGAAGGGGTCGTACGCCTGCGGGATCCGCAGCTCGTCGACCTTGGTCGGCCAGTCGTGGTGCTCGTTGGCGCGGCCGGTGCCGAACAGGTCGTAGAAGGCGCGGTCGTCGAACCCGCCCTTGGCCGCGTCGTCACGGTCGGCCGCGTAGACGACGCGGTCCAGGCGCGCCCACAACGCGGTCGCCAGACACATCGGGCAGGGCTCGCACGAGGTGTAGAGGGTGCAGCCGGCCAGCGAGAAGCTGTCGGCCTCCTCGCACGCGGAGCGGATCGCGACGATCTCGGCATGGGCGCTGGGATCCAGGTCGCGGGTGACCCGGTTCTGACCGGTGCCGAGCAGGATGCCGTCGCGCAGGATGATGGCGCCGAACGGACCGCCGCCGTTGTTGACGTTGCGGACCGCCAGCGCGACCGCCTGTTCCAACCACATGGTGTCGGTCATGCCGATTCCCCCTCGCACAGGCCCGAGAATCGATGTCTCTACTGTCATTGTGCTCCCGTTGTCACTCGACCTCGTGGAGCCGATCGTAGGTGGCGCTGATCGCGGACACGCGGTCCCGGCCGGCTCGTCCGCGCTCATGGAGCACGCCGTCGGCGAGCACGCTCGCCAGCGACATCGGTGCGGCCAGGGAGTCGAAGGCCAGGCCGCCCTGCACCGGGCACTCCAGCGCGATGTCGGCGCGGCCGAGGTGAACCGTCCCGGTCGGGTCGGCGATCACGATCACCGTGCTCCCGGAGGCCGCGGCGTCGACGATCTTCCCGAAACCCGGTGGTCGGCGGCGGAGACCGACCGCGATCACCACCGATCCCTCGCCGAGCCCGGCCAGCTCCTCGCCGATGACCTGGCCCGGGACCGGCGCGAGGCTGACCCGCTCGCGCGTCTGGGTCAGCTGCTGGCGCAGATGGAGCGCGACCGGGTAGGAGTTGCGCCAGCCGGCGATCAGGACGTCGCTCGCCCCGGCGATGGCCGCGACTGCCTCGGCGATGCCCGCCTGCGTCACGACACGGGCGATCGCGGCCGCCTCGCCCTCGGCGTGCGCGCTCAGGTCGGGTGTGCCCTCGACCCGCCGCGGCTCACCAGCCGTACGCAGCCCCCGCAGGTGGTCGCGTACCTCGTCGAACCCGTCGAACCCCAGAGACCGGAAGAGACGGCTCATCGTCGCCTTGGAGACCTCGGCGAGCGAGGCCAGCTCGGCCGCACGGTAGGTCGCCAGGTCGTCGAGATGCTCGAGAAGCGTGTCGGCGGCCTTCCGTTCCTGGGGCGAGAGCGACTGGTAGGTCGCGGCGATCCGCCGGTCGATCCGCTCGTCCGTGCTCATGCGAAGCCGGGCACCGAGGCCCAGGCGTCCGGCTCGGTCGACCCGTCGCGCTGCAGGGTCGCCTCGATCAGCCCGTAGGGGCGGTCGGCGGCGAAGAAGACCTCGTTCGGGTTCTCCAGGTCGAAGGGGGAGAGGTCGACGAGGAAGTGGTGCTTGTTGGGGCAGGAGATCTTGAACTCAGCGATCCCTTCGAAGGCCTCCATCACCGCCGTGCCCATCTCGTAGATGGTCTGCTGCAGCGCGAGCGAGTGCACCTGCGCGAAGGTGTCGAGCATGATCGTGCGGATCGTGTCGTAGGCCGCGTTCCAGTCGTCCGGACGGGCCTCCCAGCGCCACCAGGCGGTGACCTCGGTCGCCAGGATGCGGTCGGTCGTCTCGGCCAGGGTGGTGTAGCGGTCGCGCGGGAAGCCGTGGAACTCCGACCCCGTCGACTTGAGCACCACCAGGTCCGCCAGCCCGGACAGGACGAATGTCCGGCCGGGATAGCGGTTGACCACCGCCGTACGCGTCTCCTGGCCGCGCCGGGCGAACGAGAACTCGTTCGCCGGGATGCGGTCCCAGGCGTACGACTCCGCCTTCATCACCGACCCGGTGACCCACGGCTGTTCGGCCCAGTGGGCGGTGAGGTCGAGCAGGAAGGCCTCCGGCGAGGTGATGCCGAGCTCCTTGGCCTTCGCGTAGACCACGTTCTTCTGGGTGTCGGTGGCGTGCACGTGCACGTTGTCACCCTCGGTGAAGGCGCTCGCGAAGTCGCCGCGCAGCTGGGTGGACACGTTCAGGTCGTGGATGGTGTGACGGGTGCCCTCCCGGTCGACCTTGACCAGGCGTACCTCCGCCTTGCCGTGCTGGTGGGGGCCAAGAGTGATCGACATCAGCTTCCTCGATAGGTCGTGTAGGAGAACGGGCTGAGCAGGAGGGCGACGTGGTGGTGCTCGCCGGCGGTGACGGTGAACCCGATGCTCACCTCGGGGAAGAAGGTCTCGCGGTCCTGCTCGGCGAACCAGGGTCCGGTCGTGAACGTCAGGATGTGCGGCCCGGGCGGCACCTCGCCCTCGAACCGCACCCGGCCGTCGGCATCGGTGGTCGCGGTGCGCGCGCTGTCGTCGGGAAGGATGAGGATCACCGCGAGCCCGGCGGCGGGCCGGCCGAGGGCGGCGTCGAGGACGTGCGTGGAGACGGTGGTCATGCCACCAAGCCTCGCAGCCGGAGCAACGCGATCTCGGCGAGCTGAGCCCTGGTCACCGCGATTTCGGTAGCCGGATCGTTCTCCAGCCGCTCCTCGAGGAGCGCGAGCATCTCCTCGGCGCTCCGGCCCGCGGCGCGGACCAGGTAGATCCGTCCGAACCGCTCTTCGTAGGCCGCGTTGCCCGCCCTCAGCCGGGCCTGCACCTCGACGTCGGCCGGGTCGACGCCGGCCTGCTCGCGGGCGGAGAGCGCCGCGCTCTCGCCGTCGCCGGCATGCCGCTCGCCGATCCGGGGGTGGTCGGCCAACGCGGCCTCGACCTCCTCGTCGGTCCAGGCCGCGGCCAGCCGCTCCGCGGTCGCGAGCAGGTCATCGGCGTCTGTGTAGGGGCGACCGGCGACGAGCCCGGTCGCCCACGAAGGGATGGCGACACACGGCGTGACCAAGGCTTCCGCCTCTGCGGCCGGCAGCGCATCGAACTCGGCGATCTTCACCGTCATTCGAGCAGCCTATGAAACGAACGTTGCGAAATCTGACGCCCAGGTTGCGCTTGGGTTACGGCCTCTCCGAGTCTGCAGAACCGGGCGCCGAGTCTGTAGTTGTGGGCGACGAAAC